>JAHEJH010000187.1 GCA_024638905.1 Luminiphilus sp. | reverse complement strand
TGATGGATCAGCGGCGGCTTCCATCAACAGCGAGCGCACGTCGTTGGCAACGGTGTCAGCATGTAGAAACGAGGTGCTGTAGATGTTGCGAATCTGGCGGAATTCATCGATAAGAAACACGCGCAGGATATGCGACATCGTGCCCATGTATTCGCCATTCTCGTCATAGTCTCGGATCACCCACTGACCATAGGCGTTGAGGATGGGGTCCAATGTGGTGGCGCCCTCCGTGGTGAGGAACTGCCAGTCAAAATCCCCCGCGCGAAACTGCGACCCGTACGCGTCGATCACCTCAGGCGTATCGAATACCGGGTCAAAACTGAAGCTTACCAGGCGCGCTCTATCCGCAGTCTCGGGGTCCGCCCGCAGAGCATCTTGGACGCTCCGCATCACGTAGGTAGCCAGAGGGCAGCCGTTCACGTCATCGCAGGTAGTGAAAATAAAGCTCAGGACAGTGGGCTTGCCGCCGAGGAAATCATGGAGCTGTGCTGAATTGCCGTCACTGTCGATCACCGCGCCATCTGCTGCGCTACCCATGGCCGGGAGGGCGTAACTGCCGGGCTCCGGCGGCGTGAAGGACAAGGACGCGTAGCCCGGGGCCAGTACCACAGGCGGTTTGTGCTCGTGGGGGGCACAGAGTGCGGATGCACTCCATGCCCAGATCAGCAGGAGGAGGGTACCGCGCACGCTGGTATCAGTGCGCGGGTGGTGTCGTGATCAGGCCTGACGGCGATTGAGCGGTCATACCGCCATACAGCGCGTGAGCGCCGAATCGCATCTGGTGTGGGGCGCCTAGGCCAAGCTCGATAAAGTCGAGATTAAATTCTGGCGTCATCGTCTTGCCGTCCCACTTGTAGAGCTTGAAGTACTGCAGATCATTTCCGTCGGAAGCGGCGGTCTTGTCCCAACTCGCTAGCAGCGACGAGGTGTAATAGAGCCGCTCGCCGTCCCAGCTCTGGGAGACCATGTTCACCTGCTCGCCGATCTGCTCTTCCATGATCTGCGTCGGTGCGAAAGGATCCGAAATGTCATACAAGCGAGTCAGCCCATCGTTCCAGGTGTTGATCCACAGGTGGTTGTCGTCGGCGGAGATTGAGATATCCACGGGCAGAGGTATCTTGCTGGCGTCACCAATATCCGCCACCGCTTTCGCCTGCCACTCGCCGGCTTCGTCTTCGTAGATTAACCAAACCTTTGAGGTGAGGGCGGTGGTGGTGAAGCAGTAGTTTGAGCGAGAGCCCCAGGCACAGCGGATTTCGAGCGGCGCACCAGGCACATCCAACACCTTTTTGGGCTTTCGGGTATGCAGGTCCCAAATAACGACGGTGTTGCCGAAACGCTTCATCGCCTCGGCGTCGCCCATCATCTTGCCGAGGTTCATCATGTAGTTGTTCCAGCCGGTGAACGAGGACGTCAACAGCACATTGCGTCGTGGTAAGGCGCGCGCGTCGTATCCATAGCCGTCCGCGAAGTTTCCAGACTTCTCGGCACCCTGCAGGTTGTCATCGGTGGGCATCCAGACGCTGGTGATGAAATCGCCGCCGTTGGTGTACTCCGCCATGCCGGTGCGGCCGCCGTGGTCGCGGTTATTGGACAAACCGGTGATCAGCATGCGTCCGGGTAGCGCATAGTTGGTGTGGGGCCCGACCACGCCGCCAGTTTTCTCAACGAAGTCATCGATGGTGCGGTGCAGCTTAGGCGCCGCAGGGTCTGTATGGACATCGAAGATGAAGATTTTGCTGGTGTCCAAACCCGAAGCCCACAGGAAGCGGCGATCATCGGTCAGGCCTGAGTGGTGCGCTTCGTGGCGGCCACCCATGGAGATCGAGTGGACGACCTGCGCATAGGTCTCGGAGTCCGGGTTAACGTCTACCGTGACGAGTTTGTCCTCACCGTCGCCAACGCCTTCAAGACCCAGCGTCCAGATATAAACATAGTCTTCCTGGCCCACGATCTTGGCCATATACGGTGACATGCAGGTCTCGTCTGCCGACGTCGGTTGCACCAGCACGGCCAGCGCAATCAGCGCTGAGAAAAATCCTTTAATTATCATGATTGTCCCCAAATTTTTCTGCCACAATTAGCCGAATGCTATCACCTTCAGCCAAGACTGCGAATTGTTTTCGGAACTCGGTAAAACGGGTTGGGGCGCTGTGTTTGGGTGGCTTTTTATGGCTCTGCCTGCAGTTGACTGGCGTGTTCGCGGCTACCGGCCCCCCCCTGACTGATGGGGCCCACACGGTGGGTCTAGCCGATTCACGGGCGGGGTATGAGTCGGTGTCTTATGTCACCGATTCAAAGGTGGTCATACAAACGCTTGGGGACCGGCAGCCGCTGTTCAAATTGAGCGTGAACCCACCGCTTGGCCTGCCTGCAGTGACCAGTCAGCTAGATCCCGCGGAAATCGATTTGGGGCGACAGCTGTTCTTCGACCGGCGCCTGTCAAAAAACGAGACGCTGTCTTGTGCCATGTGCCACATCCCCGAGCAGGGCTTTACCCAGAACGAGCTAGCGACGCCTGTGGGTCATTTAGGGAAGGGCGTGCGGCGCAATGTGCCGTCGCTCTATAACGTGGCTTTTGCTGAGGCCCTTTTCCTCGACGGGCGGGAGCAGTCGCTTGAGGCGCAGATCTGGTCGCCACTGCTCGCTAATAACGAGATGGCGAACGAATCTCGCGAAGCGGTGCTGGCAAAGCTGGCCTCAAACGATTTTTATAGAGAGCGGTTTGCGGAGATCTTCGAGGAGGGCCTCACCGAGAGCACCCTGGGGCGGGCCCTGGCCGCCTATCAGCGCGCGTTGCTGTCTGGCGACTCACCGTTTGATCGGTGGCACTTCGGGCGCGAGGAACTGCCCACTAAGAAAGGGTCGGGCGCTGAGGGTTATCCGGCGCTGGCGGCTCGGGGCTTCACCGTTTTTCAGGACAAAGGCTGTGCCGCGTGTCATCGCATCAACGATTCGTCGGCGCTCTTTACAGATGGTCAGTTTCACAACACGGGAACCGGATATCTTCGCGCGGGTCGGGCACTCCGGCCCCCCTCAGTTCAACTGGCTCCCGGGATTTTTGTGGTGCCGACTGTCGATGCAGAGACCGAGACGTTCACCGACGATGGCCGCTACGAAGTCACTGGTCGTGAAGCGGATAAATGGCGCTATCGCACGCCGAGCCTTCGCAATGTCGCGCTGACCGGCCCCTATATGCATGACGGCTCCATTGCCACACTTGAAGCGGTGGTCGCCTTTTACGCGGAGGGCGGCGGGGGAGATCCGGCTCAGGATCCGCGAACACGGTCCGTTCAGTTGACGCAGTCCGACCGCGAGGCGTTGGTGGCCTTTTTAATGACACTCACGTCGAGCCACGTTGATGTGCTGGTGTCAGATGCCCGAAGTGTGACGATCGGTGAGCGGGCGGCGGGTGGTCAGTAACCACAGGCATGTATAGGGTGAGTGTTTTCTTCGGGGGCTGGCTCATGTTTCAGGCGTGTAAGCGA
>JAHEJH010000183.1 GCA_024638905.1 Luminiphilus sp. | reverse complement strand
CCCCAGTGGTATTCCCATCAACTGCCCCGCGGTGAGCAGGTTTTGGCGGCCGGTAAAGTCCGGATGAAAGCCCAAACCCAGCTCGAGCAACGCCGACAGTTTGCCCGCCACTTCAACCGAGCCCTCGGTAGGCTGCGTAACACCCGCTATGAGCTTGAGCAGGGTGCTTTTTCCTGCGCCGTTCAGTCCGACGACGCCGACTGCCTCGCCCCGTTTAAAGTCGAGGTCGACATCCCGCAATACCCAAGTGCACTCGCTAGATGCGCTTGAGGTCAACCCCAGCCACTCTCTCAATCGAGCATAGGGAGAGGGATAGGCGCGAAACGCCTTGCCGATGCCGGTTAAAGAGATCGAGCTTTGCAAGTTGGCGTCCTGGTGGTGATCCGTCTTACAACTCATCTTGCATTTCGGGCCCACGACGCAGATACAGGCGCACAGTTACAGCAGAGAGCACGACAGCAACAGCCAGTACCCAGGCGAGTGCACGCCAGTCTGGCCAGGTCTGCTGTAATACCACCGTCTGTGCCGCCATAACGAGTGTAGCGAGCGGGTTAAAGGCGATCAGCTCCTGTGCGCGGTCCGGCAATACCGATGCGGGATACACAATGGGGGTGAGCCAAAACCAGAACTGCAGCACCACAGAGAAGAAATGGCCGACGTCCCGAAAGAACACGTTGAGTATGCCCAGCCAGAGACCCAGCGCGATGGCAAACCAGGCCGTCAAGGCGATGATGGGCAGCAGGGCCAGCGCAACCAAGCCCGGGAGCAATCCCGTCAAGGCGAGAAACCCGGCAAATATCGCGGCGATAATCCCAAACCTGATCAGCCCATTGCCAACCACCACAATAGGCAAGCAGAGCCGCGGGAAATTGACCTTCTTCAACAAATTTGCCTGCTCAATAAACACCACCTGTGCCTTCAGGGCGATTTCGGAGAACAGGGTCCATAACAGGATGCCGGTACACAGATAAACGCTGTAGGCGTAAGGGCCATCGAACGCGGGCAGCCGCGCCTGCATGATTTTTGAGAACACCACGGCGTAAATCGTAATCAGTGCCAGCGGATGAATGATGGTCCATATGGCACCCAGAGCAGAGTTGAGGTAGGTGACCTCAAACTCTCGCCTTATGCTGGCAAAGATAAAATCTTTGTAGTCATAAATTGCAGTGACATGCTGCCTGACCATGAAGCACTCTGGAGCCGTTTTTTCGAGGCAGGGAGTGTAACTCAAACCCCTCTCACCGCGCTCACTCCCGAGCGCCACTATGTCGAGTCCTACCAGATATTGAGTCCTGGCAGGTTGAGGCGCGCTAGCATTGGCGCGGACTCGCATCGGCGCGGACTCGCATCGGCGCATAAAAGAAACGGGCAGTGCGCCGGGCGGTTGTCTGGCATAATCACGTTGGACGAGCCCGACTGCCCTGCGCCGGCCTGAGCTCTATATTCTCTTTTTACGACACGGTCACTATGAACGCCGCCATTGTCATGCCAGCATTGAACGAAGCGGCGACGATCGAGACGCTTTTTCACGATATTCAAACTTCGGTCAGCCTGCCAATATGGCTGGTAGATGATTGCTCGACGGATGCGACTGGTGATTTGGCATCGAAGATGGATGTGAAGGTTATCCGGCTCCCCGCACCGCTTGGCGCCTGGGGGGCGACGCAAACTGGCCTGCGGGAAGCGGCGAGCAGGGACCTAGACTTCGTGATTACCATGGATGCGGATGGTCAGCACAACCCTGAAGATATACCCGCTTTGCTCGCGCCGCTCATCGCCGGGGAATGCGACGTGTCGATCGGATCCGCGCCGAGCCGAGGATCGCGGCTGCGGCGCCTTGCCTGGCAACTGATGAGGCTGACCTCGGGACTGCGCTGCACTGATCTGACCAGCGGCTTTCGCGCACTGAACGCCCGTGCTGTCGACCTTCTTGCTGGCCCCAGCGCAAGCAGTCTGGTTTATCAGGATGTCGGGGTGCTACTCATGCTGGAGAAAGCTGGCCTCAGGGTGGTCGAGATTCCCGTGGCAATGCCGCAGAGAGCCGACGGCAAGTCTCGTATCTTCCGCTCCTGGCTGGCGGTCGCCCATTACATGGCGCATACGCTGTTGCTAAGTGCGGCAAAGCGCAAACGTCCATGGGGCTCGAGATGAACGCTCATATGATGAACTCTCATGTGTTGTCTCTACTCATGCCGGGTGCACCCCGTTGATTACGTTATTGACGGCAGTATTTGGCGTGCTGCTCTCTGCGCTGATGCTTTATTTAATGCGCAGGGATCATCTGCAAATATCTCATGGCCTAGGTTGGACATTGGCCATTCTTATCTGCTCTCTGATGGGATTCGCCCCCAGCCTTTTTGATGCGGTCGCCATGGGCATTGGCGTCAGCTACGCCCCGATCCTCGGAATTGCACTGGCCATTGCGGCGCTGGTGATCAAAGCATTATTGACGGATATCGAAATCAGCAAGCTCAAAACGCGGGAGCAACGCCTGATCCAAAAAGTCGCATTACTCGAGTCGGAGATCAGAGAGGTCACCGGTCGACCGCCGATTGACGACTGACGACTGACGAGAGAGTCATCGCCTCAGTTGGCGGTCAAGTCCGCGTATGCGGCAAGTACAGCCCCGGGATGCCCCTCCGCGGTGATCTCGCCCTGCTCAAGCAGTATCGCGCGATCACAGAGCCGCTCCACCTGCTGCTCTGCGTGGCTGACAAGCACAACGGCACGATGCTCGTTGAACTCCTGCTCTAACGCGATACGCGCTTTCTCACGAAAAAAAGCATCGCCCACGCTGAGCGTCTCGTCGATAAGAACGACCTGCGACCGATTCATCAGCGCGGTGCCAAAACCCAATCGCGCGCGCATGCCCGCGGAATACTTGTTAACAGGCTCGTCAAAAAACTGACCCAACTCACAGAACGTCTCGATGTCGCTCAACGCTTCTTTCGCCTCTTTACGAGAAAGACCCATCAGCAAGCAGGACAGAAAGGCGTTATCCCGACCGGACAAGTCCGGTCTGAAACCCAGGCCCAACGTCAATAGCGAGACCGCGACACCCGGCGCCCAACTGACCGAGCCGGATGTCGGCGCGAAGATCTTTGCCATCACCCGCAACAAGGTAGACTTGCCGGACCCGTTGCGACCAACCAGCGCGACACACTCGCCAGCACTAACCGTCAAGTTGATGCCTCCAAAGACCGCATAACTCGACTCAGCTTCGCGACTGAAGTGCATCGACACGTCAGTCAAGGTGAGTAGCGCGGTCATCGGGTGATGACCTGCCGCGCGATCCAGAACTGCAGGCGGCGATACGCAGCCCACACAATGATCAGTAGTAACAAGGACGCACCGAAAACCCATGCCAGGCGCAAACCATTGGGCGCCTCACCAAGCATCAGGACCTGCCGGTAGCAATCGATCAGGTTGGCAAGGGGATTCAGCACCAGCAAGCCGTCTCTGAGGCGCGTGTCCGCGATGACATTTAGATCCCA
>JAHEJH010000305.1 GCA_024638905.1 Luminiphilus sp. | reverse complement strand
CTCTTCCAGAGCACTGCGAAACTCTTCAAGCAGATTACGCTGTTCCTTGGTGAGATTCACCGGCGTCTCCACCACAGCGCGACACAAGAGATCCCCAACGGGGCCCCCTCGCACCGGCTTTACGCCCTTGCCACGCAGTCGGAACATCTTGCCGGTCTGGGTCTCTGAGGGAATCTTCAGCTTGACGCGCCCGTCCAGCGTGGGCACCTCCAGCTCACCACCCAGCGCGGCGTCGGCAAAACTGATGGGCACTTCGCAGTAGAGATGCCGTCCATCCCGCTCAAAGAGCGGATGCTGGCGGACCGCGATCTGCACAAAAAGATCGCCCGGCGGACCTCCCGCCGGTCCAGCCTCACCTTCGCCACTGAGGCGAATACGATCACCGGTATCGACACCCGGCGGCACTTTAACCGACAGCGTTTTGGTTTTTTCTACCAACCCCTGCCCGCGGCACTCGATACAAGGATCAGAAATGGTTTGACCCCGACCCCGGCATTTGGGGCAGGTCTGCTGCACCTGAAAAAAACCCTGCTGGGTGCGGACCTGGCCCGAACCACCGCAACTGCCGCAGGTGACCGGGCGGCTACCCGGCTTGGCACCGCTGCCGTCACAAGGTTCACAGTGTTGCAAAGACGGCACCCGAATCTCAGCAGTAGACCCTCGAACGGCTTCCTCAAGCGAGACCTCGAGGGTATAGCGCAGATCCGACCCGCGCTGCGGGCCCTGCCGACGTCCGCCGCCACCGCCAAAAATATCGCCGAACACATCGCCGAAAATATCCGAGAAGCTGCCGCCCTGAAATCCACCACCCCCCATGGAAGGATCCACTCCGGCATGCCCGAACTGATCATAGGCACCGCGCTTCTCGCCATCGGACAAGATCTCGTAGGCCTCAGTCGCCTCCTTGAACTTGGCATCTGCGTCCGCATCATCCGGATTGCGATCCGGGTGATACTTCATGGCAATGCGGCGATAAGCCTTTTTGATGTCCGGCTCGGAAGCGGATCGATCCACCCCTAGCACGTCGTAGTAGTCGCGTTTCGACATAATTTCGGCGCGAGCTCTCTCGAGCGCCTCGCTCCCTCTTTAAAAACGGACGCGGGTGACATGGTGATAGCCATGACCCGCGCCAGGTTCGCCTCCCATCAGGAAGGCGTTTCAGAGCATCGTCCGAGCGAGCTCCGTATGTTTCTGTCGGCGTTAAGCGCGCTTGTCTTCCTTGACTTCCTCGAACTCGGCATCGACAACGTCGCCCTGATCCGCCTCTTCCGATTGGGCTTCAGCACCCTCGGCTCCGGCGGCCGCACCTTCAGCCTGCTGCGCCGCATACATCTTCTGCGCAACGCCTCCCGTCGCTTCGGTCAGCTTGGTCGTGGCAGCCTCCATCGCGGCGGCATCATCACCCTGAATCGTACCCTCTACTTCGGTGATAGCCGCTTCGATGGCCGCACGCTCGTCATCGGTAGCGTGGTCGCCCGCCTCTTCTAGGGTCTTGCGTGCGGCGTGCACCATACCATCAGCTGTATTGCGCGCAGCCACGAGCTCTTCGAACTTCTTGTCCGCCTCGGCATTGGCCTCGGCATCCTGCACCATTTGGTCGATCTCAGCATCAGAGAGACCGCCCGAGGCAGTGATGCGGATCGACTGCTCTTTACCGGTCGCTTTGTCCTTGGCCGACACATTCAGAATGCCGTTGGCATCGAGGTCAAAAGTCACCTCAATCTGCGGCATACCGCGTGGCGAGGGCGGAATGTCGGCGAGATCAAAACGACCCAGTGACTTATTCTGTGTCGCCTGCTTGCGCTCACCCTGCACCACATGGATGGTCACCGCGGTCTGGTTGTCTTCTGCCGTTGAGAAAACCTGCGATTTCTTGGTCGGAATCGTGGTGTTCTTTTCGATAAGCGGTGTCGCGACACCACCCATAGTTTCGATACCCAGTGTCAGCGGTGTAACGTCGAGCAGCAGCACATCTTTCACATCACCAGCGAGTACCGCGCCCTGAATCGAGGCACCCATCGCAACAGCCTCGTCGGGATTCACATCCTTTCGCGCTTCCTTGCCGAAGAAATCGGCCACTGCCTGCTGCACCATCGGCATGCGAGTTTGTCCGCCAACCAGAATCACGTCCTGCACCTCGGAGGGTGACAGGCCGGCGTCGTCCAGCGCAATCTTCACAGGCTCAAGCGAGCGCTTAACCAGATCCTCGACCAGCGACTCCAACTTGGAGCGACTCAGCTTGACCACCAGGTGTTTGGGACCTGTGGCATCCGCCGTGATGTAGGGCAGGTTCACTTCCGTTTGCTGCGAACTCGACAGCTCGATTTTGGCTTTCTCTGCTGCTTCCTTCAGGCGCTGCAGGGCCAGCGGATCGTTGTGCAAATCGATGCTGTTCTCTTTCTTGAACTCATCCGCTAAAAACTCGATCAGTCGCAGGTCAAAGTCCTCACCACCGAGGAACGTGTCGCCGTTGGTTGCCAGCACTTCAAACTGGTGCTCGCCATCGACTTCTGCGATTTCGATAATCGAGATATCGAAGGTGCCGCCACCCAGGTCATAAACCGCCACCGTGCGGTCACCCTCAGCCTTATCCATGCCGTAAGCGAGTGCGGCGGCGGTGGGCTCGTTGATGATGCGCTTGACCTCGAGGCCGGCAATGCGTCCCGCGTCCTTGGTCGCCTGACGCTGAGAGTCATTAAAATACGCAGGGACCGTGATCACCGCCTCGGTCACCGCTTCGCCAAGATACTCCTCAGCGGTCTTTTTCATCTTGCGTAGCACCTCCGCCGACACCTGCGGCGGGGCCATCTTGTCGTCGTTCACCTGCACCCAGGCGTCGCCGCTGTCTGCCTTGACGATCTGATAAGGCACCATCTTGATGTCCTTTTGCACCACGTCGTCTTCAAAGCGACGACCAATCAGACGCTTCACAGCGAACAGTGTGTTCGTCGGATTGGTAACCGCTTGACGCTTAGCAGACTGACCTACCAGAATTTCATTGCCGTCGGTGTAGGCGACAATAGACGGGGTCGTGCGACCGCCCTCAGCGTTTTCAATTACGCGAGGCTTGCCGCCTTCCAAAACGGATACACAACTGTTGGTCGTACCCAGGTCGATGCCAATGATCTTGCCCATGTCTGTCTCTCCTATCGGCCGGCGACGCTGCGCCGGCATGCTTTCTTGTTTCTTGATATGGGGACGGTCGCAGTGAATTCAAGTACCGCCGCACCCACAACGCGTTAATTCATTCTCCACTGGGGGCTTTGGACACCATCACCATGGCCGGGCGCAGCAGACGCCCGTTCAGCAGGTAACCTCTCTGCATCACTGCGACCACCGAATTAGGTTCGACGTCGGGCTGTTCCACCATACTCATGGCCTGAGCAGTCTCCGGATCAAACGGCTCCCCTTGAGGGTCGATGGTTTCGACGCCGTACTTAGCCAGCACGTCCATAAAGCCCTTTCGCGTCAATTCCACGCCCTCAGCCAAAGCCGCG
>JAHEJH010000281.1 GCA_024638905.1 Luminiphilus sp. | reverse complement strand
ATCGCGCTGTACACCGAGGACGGCGTATTCGTTGTGCCGGGGCTGAACCGGTTCGAGGGCCCAGAAGGTTTGCGCGCCATCGCCGATATTGTGATTAACGGCAGCCAGGGTAACTGGCGCCATATGGCGACTAACGTGCTGGTGACACCCGGTGCAAGTGGCGACGAGGTCGATGTGCGCCTGCGCACACTGGTCACGGACTGGAACGTTGACCCGGCGGGCACGCAATTTAACGACTACCGTGGCACGCTGGTGCGCATTAATGGCCACTGGCGCATTAAAGAGCTCGTCGCTACACCGACCAAGATCATCGTTTAAGGCCCGTTGATCGCGCTTTTCTTGCCCGGCCCGCCCTACTTTGACCGCGAGGCCGATCTTTTTAAGCGCGGGCGCATCGGCTACTCTTCACCCCTCGAAAACACCGTGCCACAGGGCACGACACAACGCTCAGGGGGCAACACCGTGACACAGAGTTGGGATCTGCTGATTCAAGGCGCCAAGGTATTTGATGGCAGTGGCGCACTGCCCAGCATTCAGGATGTGGCCGTGCGCAATGGCCGGGTCGCCGCACGAGGCGACAGCCTGCCCGCCGACGCCGCCGCGCAGGTGGTGGATGGCAGCAACCAATGGCTGGTGCCCGGTATGCTCGATATCCATACCCACCTCGATCTGGAAGTCGACGTAGAGCCCGCGCTCCCAGAAGTGGTGCGCCACGGCACCACCACCGTGCTGGTAGGCAACTGCAGCCTCGGCACCAGCTTTGGTACCCAGCAGTCTGGCGAGCAGGAACCGATCGTTGATTGCTTTACCCGGGTTGAGAACATCCCCAAGACCGTATTGCGCAAAGTCGCCGAGAAGATCACCTGGGATAACACGGGTGACTACATGGACCACTTTGACGGCATGCCCCTTGGTCCCAACATCGCGGCCTTTGTGCCGCACTCCATGCTGCGCGTGGAGGTGATGGGCCTTGAGGCCAGCGTGAGCCGCAAGCCGACCGAGGCTGAGCTCTGCAAAATGGAGCAGCTCCTTGAGGCCGCCATGCAGCAGGGCTACATGGGCCTCAGCACCGATGGCCTGCCCTTTCATTACCTCTCGAACGACCCCAACACCGAAAAACGCATCCCGACCCAGTTCGCGAGCTTTAAAGAGCTGCGCCGGCTGCTGAAGATCGTGCGCAAGTACGATCGGGTCTGGCAGACCACGCCGATTATCGAAAACCGACTGATGGCGCTCTTTTACTTCACGCTGACCAGCGGGCGGCTGTTTGGCAAGCCGCTCAAGACCTCGGCGCTGTCTGCGATGGAAATGACTGCCGCCCCCAAGACCGCCAAGCTGTTTTTGAATGTAGCCAAGCTCCTCAACACCCGGCTCTTTAAGGGCAAGCTGCACTTTCAGGCGCTGGGCACCAACTTCCGCGTGTGGTCCGACGGCATCGTGAGCCCGCTGTTTGAAGAAATGAAATCCACGGCGCAGCTGATTGCCAAGGAATACGAAGACCGTGAGGGCCGCATGGCGCTCCTCAATGACCCGGAATGGGTGGAGCTCTACCGCAAGGAGTGGATGCACGGGCGCACCGGCGGCGATTTTGCCAGCTGGAAAACCAAGAAAGGCTTCCCCGACTCGCTGGTGATTCGCGACGGCAGCATGCTGATTTTTGACGGCGCCCCGGTTAGCGATTGGGACGGCGAATCGATGGCCGATGTCATGGCCCGGGTACAGCGCTACCACGGTGGCGAGAGCGCCGCGGCACGCTCTGATGCCGAACGCGAAGCGTTTGATTTGTTCCCCAAGGTGCTGCGCGACGACGCCGACTTTATGCTGCACATGATGCGCACCTACGATAAAAGCTTCCGCTTTTATGCCGACATCGCCAACAAAGACAACAAAGCCACGCTGGGCTTTTTGCTCGATGAGCACGCCCTACCCGGCTTTAACGACTCCGGCGCGCACATTACCAATATGGCGTTCTTTGACTCCAATCTGATGTCGCTGAAATTAGCCAAGGAGCGAGACGAGGCCACCGTGGCGCACATGGTGAAGCGCTTGACCTCCGAACCTGCCGAGATCTTTGGTCTGGACGTGGGCTCATTGGAGATTGGCGCTCAGGCCGACATGGTGCTGATTAACCCTGACGCGCTTGATGGCTGGCAGCCTGACCAGACCCGTAAACTCGAGTACCGTGAGATCTTTGGTCACGAGCAAATGGTGAACCGACCCGAGGGTATCGTGGATTCGGTCTACATCAACGGCGTGGTGGCATGGAAAGACGGCGCCGCCCAGGCAGCACTCGGCCAAGAGACACTGGGTCGCGCGCTGCGGGCCGCCTGATTGCGATGCCCCACTGTCGCGCCCGAGCACCGCGGGACGCTTTGACAATCGTTTAACAGTGCGGTGTGCTACGCATATGTTTTCCCCGAGAGAGCCGATTTTGCCCCTGCCCCGCGCCACGTTTAAGCGCGTTGTCTCAAGGGTCCGCTCGTCGCAAGGCCTGTGGGTCATTTGCCTCAGTCTTTTCTTAACTGCCTGCGCTTCGGCGCCCCAAGTAACAGACAAACCGGTTAGCCAATTTAACGATCCCGCGCCGGCCGCCTCGCCGCTAGTTGATCTGGCGACCTCAAAGCCACACTCGGGTATCCGGCTACTGGCCGACCCCAGCGAGGCGTTGCAAAGCCGGCTGCAACTGGCGGCGCTCGCCACCACTACCCTCGATATTCAGTACTACCTTTGGCAGTCGGACAACAGCGGCCTCGCGCTCACACACGAAGTATTACAGGCCGCCGATCGCGGCGTGCGGGTGCGCATACTGCTTGACGATATTTACCACTCCGGCCGAGACAGCGCCTATCAAACACTTAATGCCCACCCCAACGTTGAGGTGCGGCTGTTTAACCCCATGGGCAACCGCGGCGCCGCCAAACAGGCAAACTACGCGTTTAAAAAATCCACTCTCAACTACCGCATGCACAACAAGATCTTTTTGGTCGACGGCGTTGCAGCGGTGCTAGGTGGCCGCAATATCGGGGACGAGTACTTTGGCCAGGACCCGAGCTTTAACTTTCAGGACATGGACGCCATCGCATTAGGTGAAGTGGCCGCTGAGGCCGGCGAGGCCTTCGACCTCTTCTGGAACGCGGAACTCGCCTTCCCCGTCGCGGCGCTGAACGGTAACCCAGAGGAAATGCCCACAGCGGTCCAGACTGCGACACTGGCGACAGCGCGCGAGCGCGTCACACCCCCAGGCGAGGAAGACAGCCCTGCCGCCACCAAAGCTTGGCTGAGCGCGCTCTCCACCGAACTGCTCTGGACCAAAGCGCGGGTCATTGTAGATCGCCCTAACCGCGGCAGCGAGCAGGCCGACTCGGCCTTTATGACACTGCTTCAAGACCCCAGTTTGCGACCCACGCAATCGCTGGTGATACAGACCGCTTATCTGATCCCCAATGGCCCCACTATGGGCAACATCGAGGACATGGGCGCTAGAGGGATGAGCATGAAGATACTCACCAACTCGGCGCAGTCGAATAA
>JAHEJH010000274.1 GCA_024638905.1 Luminiphilus sp. | reverse complement strand
GACAGGGAATCTCATGAGAAAGCTGCTCAAATTCGGCCATTCGATGACCGCCATTACTTTTCTCGGCTCGGTGGTGGTGCTGTGGGTGTTTCATCATTACTTGCCGCCACCCGCCGAGGCGTTGGAGATCTACGTGGCGGAGCGGCAGGTGATGGAGCGTGTCGCGACGCTGGTCATGATGCCTTCGCTGCTCGTCACCTTGCTGTTCGGTCTAGCCTCGTTCGCGGTGGTGCCCGGTTATCATGGCGCGCCGTGGGCCTGGGCAAAGTTGGTTACAACCGTGCTGATGCTGGAGGGGAGTCTGCTCGGGATCCAAAGCCCTATCAAAAGAGAGGCCGAACTCGCCGGCGCGGCGTTGACCGATGTCAGTTTGGTGGGTGAGTTGGCGCTTAAACTGGAGGCGGAACAAGGATCCCTGGTGGTAATTGGTTTGGTCGCTACGGCCAATGTCGCCCTTGGAGTGTGGCGCCCCAAGTTTCGTTCCCGGACTAAATTAGCGTCCTGAACATCAACGCTAGCCGCTTGCCTCGACTCAAATTTTCAAAGAACTCCTGAGGCTCTGCATCGCGGGTCATGAAATCTGAGAAGCCGCTAAGGGTTTCCATATCGACGCCGTCGAGGTTGAGGAATCCCATCTGCCAATCAGCGAACTCCCTAGCGTCGGTCTCGCCGTTAAACAGGATGCGAACTTCCTTGTGGCGAGGATCCCCCTCAATGTCTTGAAACGTCGCCATGACCGCCGATTCGCTGCCTTCCAGCACCTGATAAAAGCTACCTTCCCGATAAAGCAGTAAGCCGGTCACATCCCGATCCGTATTGGCATTCCTCGCCTCGCTTAATAGCGCGACCAATGCCTCGTCAGAAAAATCGACCGCCGCCGTACTGACATAGCAAAGGTGATAGAGGGCGTCAGGATCCTGCGCCTGTTGGGGGCTGTTGAGTTGTGACATGGGGTGTGTGCCTCTAATGCGATCCAAAGATCGATGTGTGCGGAGCCCCCAAGCTCACCTTGCTTGCTCCCGGCTAAATAGTCAAATAAAATTGACAGATATGTGGTAAAAAACATGGACAGAAAGTTGGATGCCGGGCGAGATCGCTCGGAAGGTGGCCAAAATGGCCACGTTGGGGGAAAACATGAGTGAAGCACTGGCCTCATCGGACGGGGCGGTCAATCTGACCACACAGCAGGCGTTGGAGGCACAGCCTTTGGCGCCCCGATTCTATTGCACCGACTACGCGGCAATGGAACATATCGACATCGAGCCCGTTCGCGCTGAGTGGGACCTGATGATGCGAGATTTCGAGCTCGACAAGAATCGAGGCCACTTCAAGCAAAACTACGAGTATGACCCCAGCATTCTCGAGTCGGACCCCGAACTCAAAGAGGAGTTTCTCGATCTGCTCGTCTCCTCTATTACCGCCGAATACTCGGGCTGTGTGCTCTATCAGGAGATCGAGAAAAACGTCAGCAACCCTGACATTTCAAAGCTGATGCGCTACATGGCGAGGGATGAATCTCGGCACGCCGGTTTTATCAATAAAGCGCTGAACAAGCTCGGCGTGGCTGTCGACCTCGGGGTGTTGAAGCGTGAGAAGGAGTACACCTTCTTCAAGCCCAAATATATTTACTATGCGACGTATCTTTCAGAAAAGATCGGCTACGCGCGCTACATCACGATCTATCGACACCTCGAGCGCCATCCCGAGAAGCGCTTTCATCCGATTTTTAAATGGTTTCTGGAGTGGTGTAACGACGAGTTTGCCCACGGCGAGGGCTTCGCACTGATCATGCGATCCGATCCAAAATTGCTGAGCGGCTTTAATAAGCTGTGGATCCGCTTTTTCCTGCTCGCGGTCTATTCGACCATGTATGTCAGGGACCACTCTCGGCCCAAGCTCTACGAAGCGTTTGGTATGGACGTCACCGAGTTTGATTACACAGTGTTTGATATCACTACCGAGATCTCTCGGCAGGTGTTCCCGCTGACCCTGAACACCGACGATCCCCGCTTCCGGGCAGGTCTTGAGCGGATGCGAGCCCTGCAGGTTGCCCGCGACGCCCTCGAGGGCCAGCGGGGTCCGGTGGCGATGCTCAAAAAGCTGGGCTATTTGGTGGGCTCCGGTCTCACCTTTGCGCGGCTGTACCTACTGCCCACCCAAGCCAACACTATCCCCGACCAGGTGCGGATGCAGCCCGCCTGGTAGAGAACAACAGGTAGCGGGCCGCCGGCTAGCGCGGCCTGGACCTCCTCGGCAGGTCCTGCCACGGAGCACCGCAGTGATCTAGCGGTAATGCCCATGAGTGTTCGCTTGGATGAGGGACATTCAGTCGAAGAACTGTTCAAGTCTCCAGTGACAGGACTGTTCTCAACTCTGCCGGTTTGATACGTTGGCGCCTCAGTTATTCCTCGAGGTTAAACCGTGTCTGTTATCGAAGTTCACCAGGAAGCGGGTGTCGCACTCGTGACGTTGAATCGTCCCGACGCGCATAACGCGCTCAATCGAGAATTGTCCGAGGCCATCATTACGACCTTCGCGGACCTTGCAGCTGATGAGGGAGTGCGAGCCATTGTGTTGACAGGTTCGGGCCGCGCTTTTTGCGCAGGTGTGGACCTCAAGGCACTAACGGATGAACCCGAACTGCTGTCGAGTGGACTGGGCCTCGGGCCCGAGTCGCCCATTGTGGTCGCGCTGGAACAGTGTCCCCAACCCATCATCGGTGCCGTCAATGGCGCTGCTGTGACGGGGGGATTCGAGTTGGCGCTTGCCTGTGATTATCTGTATGCCAGTGAGCAGGCGCGGTTCGCTGATACCCACGCCCGCGTGGGCATTTTGCCCGGTTGGGGTCTGTCACAAAAGCTATCGCGCATCATCGGTATTAATCGCGCGCGCGAGATGAGTTTGACCGGCAATTTCATTGACGCGGAGCGCGCCGAGGCCTGGGGGCTGGTCAATCGTGTCTGTGCCGGCGATAGCCTGCTGGACGAAGCGCTCGCCAGTGCGGCACAAATCGCTGATGCCGACCCCAAGGCCGTTTTCGCGCTCAAGGCGCTGATGAATGACGGGGTGAAGGAGTCCCTCGGGAATGCGTTGGTGCTGGAGGGCGAGCGCGGCAATGCCTTTGCCAAAACGGTGGATTACAGCCAGATGAGCGCCCGGTTGGCAGCGCTGCGCCAGCGAGCAGCCAAGCAGTGAGCGTTGAGTTGCGGCCTCTTATGCAATCACCCGTCTCGTTTTCGAGAAGGGACACAAGGCCATGATCTGGTTGACGAGTGGCGTCTTCCTCTGGAGCGCGGCGCATCTCTTTAAACGCGTAGCGCCCGAGGCACGAGCGCGCCTCGGTAATGCCGGCAGACCGCTCATGGCGCTGCTCTTGTTGGCGTCTGTTGTGGTGATGACGCTCGGCTACCAGCAGGCGGCGACCACTGTGTGGTGGGGTCGCCAGACCGCCTGGGTGGATGCGAACAACGTGCTGGTTTATCTGGGCTTTTACTTAATTGCTGGGTCGCAGGTGGGCGCCCGGGTCGCGGGTGTGATCCG
>JAHEJH010000271.1 GCA_024638905.1 Luminiphilus sp. | reverse complement strand
TTACGGATGGAGAAGTTATTGCCCGCCTGGCCCATGATCGCGTTGCCTTTGAAGTGGGTGATCTTGAACCACTCCACCGAAAAGCCATTGCCGGAATACAGGATGGCGTCGTTGAGCTGCTTTTTGCCATCGAGGTGAGGCCAGTTATCGCCTTCAACCACCCCGCGCAGGGTGATGTCGTCTTTATCGACATAGACTGTCTCGCTGTATATACCGGGATACACCCGTATCTCGTCACCCGGAACCGCTTGATTCACGGCATCCTGAATACGTTCGCCCTCGCGCACCTCAATAATGGCGGCCTGTGCCGCAGAGGCAGTGAGCAAGAGCGACAGTGTTAAGGCACCGGTGCGCGCGCGATAGAGTGAGTTCACCAATAGGTTGATCATTATTTGCCCCCCATGGGCTGTCTTTCAGGGCCTATTTTTATGCAATGCATTATTAGTGGCCGCGATCTCGATCTCATTGTGCACCAAAGGCTCGGTCGGTGCTTGTTGGGCTTGAGCCACACCGACAATGGGTAGCCCGGAGGGCACGGCAGTCGGGATTTGGGGCATAAAGGCCTCATCGGTCAGCGCGCCCATAAAAGTCGCCAGCAGTGTGATCTCGCGATCCGTGAGTCGCGGTTCCCAAATGTGCCAGTGAATCATCAGTGATTCGCCCTCGGGCACTTCATGACCTCGGCCGCCAGTATAAAAACGCGCCGCCTCCTCGAGGGTCGCTTTCTGACCACGATGCATATACGGCGCGGTGCGGACGATATTGCGCAGGCTCGGCACACGGAACGCACCACGCTGGCTGGCGTCGCCGGTGATGGCCTCGGCGCCCGGGTCAGTAAGCTCGCCCGGCGCGTCGGCGACACCGAGCACGGCCAACTGTTGGTTGGAGAACAGCGGCGGGGTATGACACTCGGCGCACCGTGCAACAAAAGAGCGGAATACATTAAGCCCGGCGATTTCGTCCTCATTCAACGCTTCGTGGTAGCCATGCGCATACAGGTCGTAGCGACTGTTCAGTGAAATCAGCGAGCTTTCAAACGCGGTAATGGCGGTATAGATCTGATCCAGTGCAATGGGCGACTCGTCGAATGCCTGCTCAAACAAAGCGCGGTAGGTTGAGTTCCCGTTCAGTGACTCCAGGAGTGCTGCGGGGTTGTTGCCCATCTCAACAGGAGAATAAAGCGGGCCCTGCATCTGCTCCTCCAGGCTGGTTTTGGAGCCATCCCACAGTAGCGTCGAAAAGAAGCCGATGTTCCACAAGCTGGGCGCTGAGCGGGGGAGGGTTTGCCCGTTAATGCCTACTGCTTGGGCGCGCCCGTCGGCAAAGCCCTGTGCCGGGTCGTGGCAGCTGGCGCAGGAGGTCGAGCCATCTGCCGAGAGGACGGGGTCAAAGAACAGGTAGCGCCCAAGATCGATCTGCTGTGGGCTAAAACCCTCGCGCAGAGGGGGCAGCCCTGTCTTGAGCCCACCCACACCAGCATCGCGGAGCGACCGGTACTGTCGATAGCGACTGCGCAAAACGCAGCCGCCGTCAATAAGCTCGAAGGAGGCGGGGCAGGTGTTGGTTAGCCGAAACCCGGAAGCGCTAGCTATCTCGCCACTCGCGGACACTGGGACTGCCAGGCTCGCCAACAAGAACAGTGCGAGTAGGCGATGTATCACGGCTTCGCGCAGCTTCATGTCGGTACGCATCATCATGCGCGCCACTATAGGGAATCTAGGGCGATCGGCGGGGTGGCAGTGTGGTGATAAAAGCGATGACATCGTCGATATCGTCACCTTTGGCCAGCGCGGGCGCAAGCCGCGCCATTTGGGCGCCGTAGAAATCGTCGGGGTGAGTACCGCGAATATCATCTAAGTAGCTTTGGTAGGACGACTTCAGGTACCAGTCGTTAACACCAGCGAGCGCAGGCGCGCCGAGCGCGTCGTTACCCAGAGCATTACCCGCATGACAGGCACTGCAGATATTGACGTAGTAATCCTCTCCTCGCGAGGCGTCCCCTTTAAGGGTCACAGGAGGCTGAGCAGGTGGCAGCTCGGTGGTGATCAGCGCTGCAAGCCCAGGTATGTCGGTCTGACTTAAATTCGCCACACTCAGCGCCATCCGTTTGCCGGCGTCGTCATCAGGGTGGGCGCCACGCACGCCGCTGACAAAGTGTTGAAGCTGTCGAGTGAGATAGTCAGCGGAGAGTTGCGTGAGTGCGGGCGCACCAAGTGCTCGATTACCCTCACCCGCCGCGCCGTGGCAAGCGGCACATTGCCCTTGCCAGATCTGTGCGCTCGGAGAGCCAGACAGCGAGACGGTCATCCCGCTCGCCTCTGTGTCTGAGGTATCTGTTGCATCGCCGCCGCAACTGATCAAAGACCCTAGCAGGGTGAACAGTGTGACGAGGTGGCGCATGCTGGCTGGTCGTTTACTCGTCGAGGAAGCTGCGCAGGTAATCGGAGCGTGTGGGATGGCGCAGTTTGCGCAGCGCCTTAGCTTCGATCTGACGAATCCGCTCGCGGGTGACATCAAACTGCTTGCCGACTTCCTCAAGGGTGTGGTCGGTGTTCATGTCGATACCAAAGCGCATGCGCAGCACTTTGGCTTCGCGCGCGGTCAGGCCGCCCAGTACTTCGCGGGTTGCTTCAGTCAGGCCTTCCTCGGTCGCAGATTCCACCGGTGAGGCAATGGTGAGGTCTTCAATAAAGTCGCCCAGGTGCGAATCTTCGTCGTCGCCGATAGGGGTCTCCATCGAGATGGGCTCTTTGGCGATCTTAAGGACTTTACGGACCTTGTCTTCGGGCATCTCCATGCGCTCGCCCAGTTCTTCAGGCGTGGGCTCGCGGCCCATCTCCTGCAGCATCTGACGCGAAATACGGTTGAGCTTGTTGATCGTCTCGATCATGTGCACCGGAATACGGATGGTGCGCGCTTGGTCCGCGATGGATCGTGTAATGGCCTGACGGATCCACCAGGTCGCATAGGTCGAGAACTTATAGCCACGGCGGTATTCAAATTTATCGACCGCTTTCATCAGACCGATGTTGCCTTCCTGAATCAGATCAAGGAACTGCAGGCCACGATTGGTGTACTTCTTGGCAATGGAGATCACCAGACGCAGGTTAGCCTCGACCATCTCTTTCTTGGCGCGGCGGGCGCGGGCTTCGCCCATGCTCATGCGTCGGTTGATCTCTTTGATCTCAGCGATAGTCAGGCCGGTCGCTTCCTCGACGTTAGCGATCTGGCGCTGCAGTCGCTGCAACTCCTCTTTGTGCTGATTGATCTTGGCGCCCACGTCTTTTTTGCGTGCTACGCGGCCCACCCAGCGGCTGTCGCTCTCTGAACCTTGAAAGCTCTTGATGAACTCCTTGCGATCCATGCGGCAGTCGCGCACCACAATGCGCATGATCTCGCGCTCGGGTTCGCGGACTGCGGCGAGAGCGATGCGCGGCTCATCAATCAGCGGGTCGAATACCCGCGGCGTTAATTTGAAGAACTTGAACAGCTCGCCGAGCTTGTTCATTTCGGTGATCGCGTCTTTATGGTCACGACCCTTG
>JAHEJH010000054.1 GCA_024638905.1 Luminiphilus sp. | reverse complement strand
GCTGTATGCCGAGGGACAGCGCCGCTATGTGGAGTCGCTGTCGACCTATGCGAGGCAATTTCTGTCGATGATGGAAAAGCCGGATATCGACCATATCGAAGGCCTATCGCCCGCCATCTCGATCGAGCAGAAATCGACCTCGCATAACCCGCGCTCCACGGTCGGCACCATCACCGAGATCTATGACTACCTGCGCCTGCTGTTTGCCCGGGTCGGGGATCCGCGCTGCCCAACCCACGGCGTCACACTGAAGGCGCAAACTGTGACGCAGATGGTAGATGCGGTGCTGGCGCTACCCGAAGGCAGCAAGCTCATGCTGCTCGCGCCCGTGGTGCGCGACAGAAAGGGCGAACATCTGCACGTGTTTGAGCAAATGCGGGCCGCCGGTTTTATCCGTGTGCGGGTCGACGGCATCGTGGTAGACCTCGATGACGTCCCAACACTCGACAAGAAGAAAAAACACCGTATCGATGTGGTGGTGGACCGCTTCAAAGTCCGCGATGACCTCAAGCTGCGACTGGCGGAGTCTTTCGAAACGGCATTGGAGCTAACCGATGGCGTAGCCGCAATCGCCCCAATGGAAGGCGACGGAGAGGAGACACTGTTCTCGGCCCGCTATGCCTGTCCCAGCTGTGGCCATTCCATCGACGAGTTGGAGCCGAGACTATTTTCCTTCAACAATCCCGCGGGGGCCTGCAGCAGTTGTGACGGGCTGGGCGTGACCCAGTTCTTCGATGAGAGCCGGGTGGTCCTGCATCCTGAAGCCAGCTTGGCCGAAGGCGCGATTCGCGGCTGGGATCGCCGCAACGTGTACTACTTCCACCTACTGCGATCGCTGTCGAAACACTATGACTTTGACATGGATAAGCCCTTCGACAAGCTGTCGCAAAAGCACCGCGACATTATTTTGTATGGCAGCGATGGCGAAGAAATCGAGTTCTCCTATGTGAACGACCGCGGCACCGTCTTCAAGCGCCGTCACGTGTTTGAGGGCGTCATCCCTAACATGGATCGCCGCTACCGGGAGACCGAATCCTCCTCAGTGAGGGATGAGCTCGCCAAATATGTCTCTACGGCGGCGTGCAAGACCTGTGAAGGCACCCGGCTCTGTGAAGATGCCCGTAGCGTGTTCGTCGATGGCCGCACGCTGCCCAGCATCACTTCGATGCCTGTTGGTGACGCTGAAGCTTATTTCAATGCACTGGAACTCAGCGGTCGCCAGGGCGAGATTGCTGACAAGATTCTGAAAGAGCTCCGCGCGCGGTATCGTTTTCTGGTCGACGTCGGCCTGAATTACCTCAGTCTTAATCGCAGCGCAGAGACCCTTTCGGGCGGCGAGGCTCAGCGGATTCGCCTAGCCAGCCAGATCGGCGCCGGCCTCGTTGGTGTGATGTATATCCTCGATGAGCCCTCGATCGGCCTGCACCAGCGCGACAATGAACGCCTCCTGAGAACGCTGATTCATCTGCGGGATTTGGGCAACACCGTGTTGGTGGTGGAGCACGACGAGGACGCGATCCGTAACGCGGACCACATCATCGATATTGGACCGGGCGCCGGTGTGCACGGTGGAGAAGTCGTAGTCTCCGGCACGATGCAGGACGTGATTGACAGTTCGCAGTCACTGACCGGGGCCTACCTTTCAGGTGAGCGCTCGATTGCCGTCCCGGCAAAGCGGCACGCCGCCAGACCCAAGCACCACATTCGCATCAGCGGTGCACGAGGCAACAACCTGCAAAACGTCTCGCTGGAGCTGCCGCTCGGGCTGCTCACATGCGTGACCGGCGTCTCAGGCTCGGGCAAGTCGACTCTCATTAACGGCACGCTCTACCCGCTGGCCGCCACAGCATTGAACGGTGCGACCACCTTGAAGGCCGCATCACATGACAGCATCGAAGGACTGGAGCAGCTCGATAAATGTATCGACATCGACCAGAGTCCGATCGGTCGCACACCGCGTTCCAATCCAGCCACCTATACCGGCATCTTCACGCCGATTCGCGAGCTGTTCGCGGGCACCCAGGAAGCACGTTCAAGAGGTTACAAGCCCGGCCGATTCAGCTTTAACGTCCGCGGCGGACGCTGCGAGGCCTGCCAGGGCGATGGGGTCACCAAAGTCGAAATGCATTTTCTTCCCGATATCTATGTGCCCTGCGATGTCTGCAAGGGCAAGCGCTATAACCGGGAGACGCTGGAGATTAAATTCAAGGATCTCAACATCTCGGAGGTGCTGAATCTGACGGTGGAAGACGCGCTGTCTTTCTTTGAGGCCGTACCGGCCATCCACCGCAAACTGCAAACACTGATGGACGTTGGGCTTTCCTATATCCGCCTCGGCCAGGCCGCGACCACTCTCTCGGGGGGCGAAGCGCAGCGGGTCAAGCTGTCGCGTGAACTCTCCAAGCGCGACACCGGTAACACGCTCTATATTCTTGACGAGCCCACGACTGGTCTCCACTTTGAAGATATCCGCCAGCTACTCGAAGTACTACACAGGCTGAGAGACGGCGGCAATACGGTGGTGATCATCGAGCACAATCTGGATGTCATCAAAACGGCTGACTGGCTCATTGATATGGGACCCGAGGGCGGCTCCGGCGGCGGGCAAATCGTTGCCACCGGCACGCCTGAAGACGTCGCAGCGACCAAGGCCTCTCATACCGGGCGTTTTCTGGCGCCTTTGCTCCCTGCGCCGAAGAAGTCTGCAACCAAGAAGGCCTCTTCCGCCAAGACGCGATCCAAGGCGGCCTGAGGGAAGACCTGAGCGCCATTTTTCACCAAGGTCGATGCTTGGCGTTCAACAGATCGCGCTGCAAAAGGCTGTGCTTGGCCAAGCGCTGACCCATAAAGCCCAGCACTGAACACAGCCGCGCCAAACGGCGACCCCAAAAAAAAGCCCGGCATGAGCCGGGCTTTTTCGGTTTCGCGTTGTATTGCGCGAGAAGCGTTATCAGAACTTGAGGGTTCCTCGAACTCCGAATACAGCACCTTCATCCATATAGAAGGTGTGGCTACCCGCCAGAACTGGCGTGTCGAAGCTCTGCTGCAACGCCGCCTCGTCGGTGATGTTACGACCATAAGCCATGATCTCCCACCTTTCTGCGCTGACACCGATACGGGCATTGACCTTGGTGTAGGAATCAATCACGTCATAGGGGTCTGCATCACCGGCTGAGTCAAACTCGCTGCGGTAGTTCACGTCGACACCGCCGAACCACTCAAGATTGCCCATGGGGAACCGGACATCAATGAACGCGTTACCACTCCACTCAGAGGCATACAGCGTGCGGTTGCCCGTCAGGTCATTACTGGTCGCACCCGCTGGCGTACCACAAGCGGCGTCAGCATCTAGAGCGATCGCATCACAAGGACCGTCTCTGAAGTCGCCATAGGTCGCATCCAAATAAGCAGCATTCACGCCCACACGGATCGCGTCGGTCATCTGGAACAACCAGTCGACCTCAACCCCTTCAACTTCAGACGACGCAGCGTTCTTCACCGAGAAGCCTACACCCTTGAAGATGGTGGTCTGGAGGTTGTCATACTCGGAGTAAAACGCGGCCCAGTTCAGGCGCATACGGCCATCCATGAACTCGTGCTTACCACCGATCTCAATCGACTCCACAGACTCATCGTCAAACTCGAAGTCCTCGTTGGGCACTTGCGAAACAAAGCTGTTGGCCTGGAAGCCGTTGTCGACCACGGGCGGAATCGGTGGCACACCCACGGGGATATCGCCAGGGTTGCCATCGTCCGCAGCACTGAAACCACCAGACTTAAAGCCCTCTGAGTAAGTCACGTAGAGCATGGTGTTGTCACTGACGTCCCACTGCAGATTCACCGAGGGTGAAAAGTCATCGGTTTTGCGGCTACCCGTCCAGTACTTGTTATAAGTATTAAAGCTGGATGCCTGTACCACCGCGAGCCAGTTGTTATAAGCCGCACACTGGCCCATGACGCCGCCTTCGAGGTTACCTGTCATACCACAGAGGCTGTCGCCCAGCTTCTGGTCACTGATGGCCTCCTTTTCTTCCTCGGTGTAGCGCACACCGACCGTCAGACGCAGTGCATCGGTGAGGTCATAGGTACCTTGTGCAAACAATGCCCAGGAATCAGTTTCCTGATTAAAGGCGTGGTTACGCGTTACCTGGTTAGGCGTGTAAACACCGAAGCCGGGTATGCCGTTCAGCGGGCTGTCCGCAGTCAGCGCCGTGATCAGGTTCTGGGGCATCACCGCGGCGGCTTCCGGAGGCAGGCCATTCGCAAGCGCGAGGAACGATGGGAACAGGCCGTCGAAGTTCGTGTCGATCACGACCTGACCCTGCATGTCGAGTTCGTTCTGATCGATATAACCGCCCATCGTATAAGTGAAGCGGTCACCGATATCGGCAGCCCAGCGGATTTCCTGACTGAACTGCTCGAAGTCGTGCACGTCTGAGCGGTCAATGAACTGAAGTGGTAACCAATCCACGTCGACGTCGTCGAAGTACTCATAGCCCGCAAAGCCGGTGACCGAGGTCAGCGTGCCGCCACCCAGCTCCCAGGTCAGCATCAACGAGAAGTTCTCGATCTCGTCTTCACTGTTCTCGGGCTTAAGGCCAATGCCGAAGCCGTCGTCTTTGCTTTGACCGTAGTTGTTGTCTTTGTAGGTGGTGAATTCCTTACCTGCAATCCCGGGGAAATCGGGGAAGAAGACATCCATGATGTTATAAGCGGTGTCAGCAAAGGCACTGCGATTCGGCACCTGTGCGTTACGCTCAGCGGGGCTCAGGTAGCGCCAGGTTGCACTGGCCGCACCGTCACGATCGCGTTCCATATAGGTGTATTTGAAGTTTGCAGAGAAGGTGTCGCTGGGCTGCCACAGCAATGTGAGGCGGCCACCAAACTCTTCAAGCGCGCCCTCATCCTGCTCGAGGAAGGCGTTGTAAACGTAACCATCTGTTTCCCGGCTACGCAGCGCAACACGCGCGGCAAAAGTCTCGCCACCACCCTGAATAAAGCCTTCAGCGATGCTGCCACCATTTTCCTCGATGGAGACGTTGATCTCACCCGAGGCGCCCTCACCGATAACGGGAGAGGCACTGGTGATGTTGATAGCGCCCGCTACGGTGTTCTTACCGAACAGCGTACCCTGCGGTCCGCGGAGCACCTCGACACGTTCGATATCCAGCAGCGCAGAGCGATACTGTCGGCCGCGGCCGAGATAAACGCCATCGAGGTACATACCCACCGACTGCTCAAAGCCACGGTTATTACCGGAGCCGATACCGCGCATGTAGATGTTGGTATTCACCGGAGCATCGGCAATGTGCAGGCTGGGTACGAAATCAGCCAGCGCGGCAAAGTTCAAGATGGTATTGTCCTGGATCTTCTCGCCGCTCACCGTACTGATGGAAATCGGTACATCTTGCAGGCTCTCAGCGCGCTTCTGCGCCGTCACAATGACTTCTTCCAGCTGCGCTTGTGCCGTCAAACTGATGGGCAGGCAGGCCGCAGCCACGAATTGATACAGCTTATTGCGTGATCGCTTCATAGGTAGTGGTTCTCTCATGTTGTATTTTGTTTTTTATACGGGCGGGATAGTCCTGAAATCTCGGGAAACAGTACCGAGGATGTTGCAAAACCGCAACCTGCTGTCGCGAAATTGCAACTACTTACCATATCCTGACAAGCCATTGAAAAATGGAAAAAATACGCGCTCCGCTCCACCATAACCCCCGCAAAGGGCTTAGCAAGTTACCGCGTCGCCGTGACTGCTAACTTCACCGATCAACTGATGTCAGGGCCCTGATCTGAGTCAGTTTGAGGCAAAAAAAACCCCCGCAGAGCTAACTCAGCGAGGGTCTTCTTGCAGTGGCTGAATCAGTCCTCAGCGGACTCTTCTACCACCGCGTCGTCTTCAATATCAGGCTGTGGTCGGTCTACGAGCTCTACAAAGGCCATCGGCGCCTTGTCACCAGTTCGGAAACCACATTTGAGAATACGAATGTATCCGCCAGGTCGCTCCTGATACCGGGGACCCAGCTCCTCGAACAACTTGCCCACTGCAGCCTTGGAGCGCGTACGGTCAAAGGCCAGACGCCGGTTGGCAACGCTGTCATTTTTAGCCAGCGTAATGAGCGGCTCGGCATAGCTGCGAAGCTCTTTTGCCTTGGGCAGGGTCGTCTTGATCAGCTCGTGCTCCACCAGAGACACCGTCATGTTGCGAAACATGGCTTTCCGGTGAGAGCTGTTGCGATTCAGTTGTCGTCCGCTATGGCGATGACGCATGACTCTATTCCTTCCAAATGATGCCCGGCCTTACCGGGCGTTATTCCTTATCAAACGCTGAGCAGACGCTCGTCGTTCTTCAGACTGGCCGGCGGCCAGGCTTCGAGGCGCATACCCAATGACAGGCCGCGTGAAGCGAGCACGTCCTTGATTTCGGTCAGCGACTTCTTGCCCAGATTCGGGGTCTTGAGCAACTCAACCTCGGTGCGCTGCACCAGATCGCCGATGTAATAAATGTTTTCCGCTTTGAGGCAGTTGGCTGAGCGCACGGTCAACTCCAGATCGTCGACCGGTCGAAGCAGGATCGGATCCACTTCCTCGGCGGCCTCTGTCGCAGCCGCCTGCGCTTCGCCCTCGAGGTCAACAAATACAGCTAGCTGTTGCTGCAGGATAGTGGCCGCTCGACGGATTGCTTCTTCCGGATCCAGTGTACCGTTGGTCTCGAGATCAATAATCAGCTTGTCGAGGTCAGTGCGCTGCTCGACCCGCGCTGAATCCACGACATAACTCACGCGACGAATCGGTGAAAACGACGCATCCAGCGGCAAACGGCCAATGGACCGCGTTTCCTCTTCAGGATTTTCACGCGCGTCGGCCGGTGAGTAACCGCGACCTCGCTGAACCATAAGCCGAATCGACAGCGGGGTCTTGTCCGTTACCGTGCAGATCACGTGATCAGGGTTAGAGATCTCCACATCGTGATCGACCTGAATATCGGCAGCAGTGACCGTGCAGGGCCCCTGTGCAGATAGTGTCAGTTGCGCTGAGTCCTTGCCATTCAGAGACAAAGCCACCCCTTTCAGGTTAAGCAGGATCTCGATGACGTCTTCCTGAACACCTTCGATGGCAGAGTACTCGTGCTCAACACCATCGATCTCAACTTCGGTAACGGCGCAACCGGGCATTGAGGACAACAGGATACGGCGCAACGCATTACCCAGCGTGTGACCAAAGCCTCGCTCGAGGGGCTCAAGGGTAACCGTCGCACGGGTATTGGAGGCCTCATCAACTTTGATGACGCGGGGTGTCAGAAACTCAGTGACCGAATTTTGCATAAAACACCTTCGATGATTTTAGGGATTGCGTAACCGGGTTGAATCCGAAGCCTTACTTCGAATACAGCTCCACAATCAGGTTTTCGTTAATTTCGCCGGGTAGATCCTGACGCTCGGGACGAGACTTGAAGGTCCCTTCCAGCTTGCTGGCATCTACCTCTACCCAAATGGGCTCCCCACGCTGCTCGGCTATTGCCAGAGCAGACTGCACCCGAAGTTGTTTCTTGGCTTTTTCGCGAACCGATACAACATCGCCCGGCTGAACTTGGTATGACGCGATATTGACAACCGTGCCATTCACCAATATGCCTTTATGCGCCACCAGCTGACGGGCCTCAGATCGCGTTGAACCAAAGCCCATGCGATAGACCACATTATCGAGCCGACTTTCCAGCAGCTGAAGCAGGTTCTCACCCGTAGCACCTTTCAGTCGCGCGGCTTCCTTGTAGTAATTGCGGAACTGCTTCTCGAGCACCCCGTAGATGCGGCGCACTTTCTGCTTTTCGCGGAGCTGCACACCGTAATCAGACAGTCGTCCGCGGCGCGCACCATGCTGCCCGGGAGGTGTTTCTGACTTGCACTTCTT
Source organism: Luminiphilus sp. (assembly GCA_024638905.1). Classification (GTDB taxonomy): domain Bacteria; phylum Pseudomonadota; class Gammaproteobacteria; order Pseudomonadales; family Halieaceae; genus Luminiphilus. The sequence continues at coordinate 10,055 of JAHEJH010000054.1, read as the reverse complement.
ATCAAAGGCAGTCACACCACTCTTGAGCTGCAAATCCGTACCCTCCCGGCGGGAGAGCTTGCACTTCGGTCCAATATATCGAGCCATTTGCTAAGTCCTCTCTGCCGCGCGTTAAACGCGACGCTTTTTGGGTGGGCGACAACCGTTATGCGGAATCGGTGTCACGTCAGTGATGTTCGTAATCTTGTAGCCGCAACTGTTCAGTGCGCGCACTGCGGATTCGCGGCCGGGTCCGGGTCCTTTCACCTCGACGTCAAGGTTCCGCAGGCCATACTCCTTGGCTGCCTCACCCGCGCGCTCTGCCGCCACCTGAGCGGCAAACGGCGTGGACTTGCGTGAGCCGCGGAAGCCGGAGCCTCCCGCAGTGGCCCAGCTCAGGGTGTTACCCTGACGGTCGGTAATCGTGATGATGGTGTTGTTAAAGGACGCGTGAATGTGCGCCACACCATCGACCACCTGCTTGGTGATCTTTCGCTTAGTTGTCTTGGCGTTTTTTGCCATCTGTTTACTCGCTTTAATATCGACGCTACAAAAAGTGATGTAGCTCCACCAAAGTGGTCGCCCGCATCGCAGGCGACAGCCTGTTTACTTGCGAATGGGCTTTCTGGGGCCCTTACGCGTACGTGCGTTGGTCTTGGTACGCTGGCCACGCAGCGGCAGACCCTTGCGGTGACGGACACCGCGGTTACAACCAAGGTCCATCAGTCGCTTGATGTTCATGGACACCTCGCGTCGCAGGTCACCCTCGACGTTCATCTCGGATACCAGAGACCGCAGTTGGTCCAACTCACCTTCCGACAGCTCACCAATTTTGGTGCTCTCGGGGATGTTGCTTGCCTCACACAATTTTTTGGCCTGGGTTTTACCAATGCCAAAGATATGGGTCAGCGAAATGACCGCATGCTTGTGATCGGGGATGTTGACTCCGGCGATACGCGCCATGTTCTATCTCCACACCTGTTGAGTCGTGCACCCGCGGGTGCACGCGACCTGCGCACCAGCAAAAAGGGCGCGCATGTTAATGATTTGAGCGCTGGGCTTCAAGAATCAGCCCTGACGCTGCTTGTGGCGGGGATCTGACGAGCAGATCACTCTGACCACACCGTTACGCCGCACCACTTTGCAGTTGCGGCACATCTTCTTGACCGAAGCTCGCACTTTCATCGGAAACTCCTGATTCCTATCTCACCCGACCCGCGGGGCTAAGGCCACCGAGGTTGGCTTTCTTCATCACACCTTCGTATTGGTGCGACATCAGATGGCTCTGCACCTGAGCCATAAAGTCCATCACCACCACCACCACAATCAGCATGGAGGTGCCGCCCAGATAAAAGGGCACGTTAAACATCACTACCAGAAACTGTGGCAGCAGGCAGACCAGCGCGATGTAGGCAGAGCCAAACACCGTCAAGCGGGTCAGTACACCGTCGATATAGTTGGCGGTTTGCTGGCCTGGTCGGATACCCGGCACAAACGCGCCGGAACGCTTCAGGTTGTCCGCCACTTCCTGCGGGTTGAACATCAACGCGGTGTAGAAGAAGCAGAAAAAGACGATAAAGCCTGTGAACAGCAGAATGTTCAGAGGCTGACCGGGGCCAATCGCCACTGCCAGATCCTGCAGCCAGTCAGCGCTGTCACCACTGCCGAACCATTGGGCAACCGACGCCGGGAACAGCAAGATGGAGCTGGCGAAAATGGCCGGAATCACACCCGCCATATTGACCTTGAGAGGCAGGTGGGAGGCCTGAGCCTGCATCATACGCCGCCCCTGCTGGCGCTTGGCATAGTTCACCGTGATACGACGTTGACCGCGCTCAATGAACACCACCAAATAAATCACGACCGCTGCGAGTACCAGAATACCCAGCAGGATCAGAATGCTGATCTCACCCTGACGCGCCTGCTCTAGAGACTGACCAATAGCCGCCGGTAGCCCTGCCACGATACCCGCAAAAATCAACAGAGAGATGCCGTTACCGACGCCTCGCTCGGTAATCTGCTCTCCCAGCCACATCATGAATACCGCACCCGTCACCAGCGACGCCACGGCGGTGACGTAAAAGCTGAATCCGGTCGCGTAGGTCAGGCCTTGGTTCGCAAGACCCACGGTCATGCCAGAGCCCTGAACCAGTGCCAGAACCACGGTGAGGTATCGGGTCCACTGGGAAATCTTGCGGCGACCCGCCTCACCCTCTTTCTTCAGTTGCTCCAACTGTGGAGTCACAGCGGTCATCAGCTGCATGATGATCGACGCAGAGATATAAGGCAGGATGCCCAGCGCCAGAATACTCATGCGCTCCAGTGCGCCACCTGAAAACACATTCGCCAGACCAAGGATCGTGCCCTGATTCTGATCGAACAAAGACGCCAGCTGCTCGGGATCAATACCGGGTACCGGGATATGGGTCCCGATGCGGTAGATCAGCAGCGCAATCAGCACGAAACGAAGGCGAGCAAAGAGCTCTCCCATGCCGGCCGAATTCATTGAGGGCATCCCGTTCGCCATCGATTAGGCCTCGACGCTCCCGCCTGCGGCTTCGATCGCTGCTTTCGCACCCTTGGTCACCGTGACACCGCGAACGTTTACCGCGCGGCCGATCTCGCCAGACAGGAATACGCGAACGCGCTTCACTTCATCTTTGATGAGATCCGCCGCCTTCAGTGACTCCAGGTCCACAACATCACCTTCAACGCGGTTCAACTCATGCAACCTGACTTCCGCGGTCGTGCGGCCAATTCGCGAGGTGAAGCCGAACTTCGGCAGGCGCTTCTGCAGCGGCATCTGACCACCCTCGAAGCCCGCTTTCACCGTACCTCCGGATCGAGCCTTCAAACCCTTATGGCCGCGGCCGGCGGTTTTACCCACACCCGAGCCAATACCTCGTCCCACGCGCTTCGCATCGCGCTTCGCGCCGGGCGCAGGCTTTAAACTGTTCAAACGCATTTCGTCAGACATTGTTCTCGCCCTCGACACGGACCAGGTAGTTCACCTTGTTAATCATGCCGCGCACAGACGGGGTGTCTTCCACCTCGACCGTGTGGCCAATTCGACGCAGACCCAGACCCGCAACACAGGCCTGGTGCTTTTTCAGACGGCCGTGGATGCTGCGCACCTGCGTGACTTTGATCATTGTTTTACTCATCAGTCTCTCCCCACTACTCAGCTGAGGATCTCTTCCACGCTGAGGCCCCGTCGCGCTGCGACGTCCTCAGGCGAGCTCATATCCCGAAGCCCCTTAAAAGTCGCCTGCACCACGTTGACCGGGTTGGTCGAGCCGTAGCACTTGGCCAGTACGTTGTGTACACCGGCGAGCTCCAGCACAGAGCGCATAGCGCCACCGGCAATCACGCCAGTACCTTCTGAGGCAGGCTGCATATAGACCTTGGACGCGCCATGAGCGGCCTTGATAGGGTACTGAAGGGTGCCGTTTACCAATTGCACCTGCACCATGTTGCGGCGCGCCGACTCCATGGCTTTTTGAATAGCGACAGGCACTTCCCGAGCCTTACCCCGGCCATAACCGACGCGGCCCTTGCCGTCACCGACCACGGTCAGCGCCGTAAAGCTCATGATGCGGCCGCCCTTTACCGTTTTAGCGACCCGGTTCACCTGAACCAGCTTCTCCTGAAGATCACCTTCAGTGCGCTGATCGCCCTGCTGCCTTTTGTCATTCATTGCCATACTTAAAACTCCAGCCCGCCTTCACGCGCGGCCTCTGCAAGTGCTTTCACTCGTCCGTGATATCGGAACCCTGACCGGTCAAATGCCACTGATGTGACACCAGCCGCCTTCGCACGCTCTGCGACCAGCTTGCCCACTGCCGCCGCTGCCGCAACGTTGCCGGTAGCGTCCGAGCGCAGGTCTTTGTCGAGCGTTGAGGCCTGAGCCAAAACGGTCTTGCTGTCGCCAGAAATCACCTGAGCATAGATATGCCGAGGCGTGCGATGCACTGACAACCTGACGGAACCCGCAGTTCGCATGTGCACCCGGGATTTTTTGGCGCGGCGCTGACGCGCTTGTGTCTTGGTATTCATTGCCGTATCCGATTACTTTTTCTTGGCTTCCTTACGCCGGACGTACTCGTCGGCGTAGCGAATGCCTTTTCCTTTGTAGGGCTCCGGGGGTCGGAAGCTGCGGATTTCCGCGGCAGCCTGACCAACGGCCTGCTTGTCGATCCCTGAGATCACAATTTCTGTCTGGGTGGGCGTATCGGCTGACAAGCCCTCTGCCAGTTGGTAATCCACCTGGTGCGACAAGCCAATCGTCAGGTTGACCGACTTGCCTGACGCCTTGGCACGGTAGCCAACGCCATTCAGCACCAGCTTCTTCTCCCAACCGTCGGTGACGCCTTTGACCATATTCGCCAACAGGGAACGGGTCGTACCCGCCATCGCTCGATGGCTGTCGCCCTCGTAGGTAATGGTGGCGACGCCCTCTTCCACGTTGACGCCCACGCCATCGGTCAAGGTCAGATCCAGAGTGCCCTTGCCACCCTTCACCGAGAGGCTCAGCCCCTCGACTTTGATGTCCACCCCTTTGGGCAGGGCGACCGGACTATTTGCTACACGAGACATTTCTCTAACGCTCCAGTTCTCTGATCAGAAGACCGTGCAGAGGACTTCGCCTCCCACACCAGCAGCTCGCGCCGCCCGATCCGTCATGACCCCTCGGGAAGTCGACACAATGGCGACACCCAGCCCACCGCGCACCGATGGCAAATCGTCCTTGCCGGAATAGCGGCGTAAAGACGGCTTGCTGATGCGCTCAATTTCAGCGATCACCGGCTTGCCCTCGTAATACTTCAGATCGATGTGCAACCGTGGCTTGCCGGTGCTGTCGTCATAACGATGACCGGCAATGTAGCCTTCCTGCTCGAGGACCTTGGCCACTGAAACTTTCAGCTTGGACCCCGGCATATCGACGGTCTGCTTGCCCGCCATTTGCGCATTGCGCAGACGGGTCAACATATCGCTCAGCGGATCTTGCATGCTCATTCAAACGTTCTCCGTTACCAGCTGGACTTAACCAGACCAGGCACATCGCCGCGCATGGCTGCTTCACGCAGCTTGTTGCGACACAAACCAAATTTTCTGTAGACACCGTGAGGTCGGCCAGTTAGTTGGCACCGACGCTGCTGGCGCACCGGACTCGCGTTGCGCGGCAACTTTTGCAGCGCAATCTGGGCTTCCCAACGCTCTTCGTCACCGGTGTTAACGTTGGCAATCACTTCCTTGAGTTGGGCGCGCTTGGCAGCAAACTTGGCTACCGTTCGGGCGCGCTTAGCCTCGCGGGCGATCATGGATTTCTTGGCCATATCTCTGATGCCTCAGCTTCTAAAGGGGAAATTGAATGCGGCTAGCAATGCCCGACCTTGCTCGTCGTTGGCTGCAGTGGTAGCGATAGTGATATCCATACCTCGCAACTTGTCGATCTGATCGTAATCAATTTCCGGGAAAATAATCTGTTCCGTGACACCCATTGCAAAATTGCCGCGCCCATCAAACTGCTTTGGGCTGATACCACGGAAGTCTCGGATTCGGGGGATGGCAATGTTGATCAGGCGATCAAGGAATTCGTACATGCGCTCATCGCGTAGCGTCACTTTGCAACCAATCGGCCAACCGTCACGGATCTTGAATCCCGCAATCGATTTACGCGACTTGGTGACGATAGGCTTTTGGCCCGCAATCTTTTCCATATCGGCGACCGCGTGCTCGAGCACCTTCTTGTCGCCTACGGCTTCGCCCACACCCATGTTGAGGGTGATCTTGCTGATTCGCGGCACCGCCATCACGTTTTTGAGCCCGAGCTCCGACTGGAGTTGGGGAACAATCTCGCTGCGATATTTTTCTTTAAGCGCTGTCATCTCTCAATTGCCTCTTCTCGTCCCTGCTGATCAGGCGTCAACCAGATCGCCGGACGGCTTGAATACGCGGACCTTTTTGCCGTCCTCATCGCGGTAGCCAACGCGTTCGCCCTTGCCGGACTTGCTGTTGTAAACCGCTAAGTTAGAAGCCTGGATCGCTGCTTCCTGCTCGACGATGCCACCGGCAACGCCTGCCTGAGGGTTGGGCTTGGTGTGCTTCTTAATCATGTTCACGCCGCTGACAATGACGCGATCACTGTCAAGGACGCGACGCACGGTACCGCGCTTTCCTTTATCTTTTCCGGCGATCACGACCACTTCGTCATCACGCTTGAGCTTCGCCATGATTGAACCCTCTCCGTCCCTGCTCAGATCACTTCCGGCGCAAGGGAAATGATTTTCATAAATTTCTCACCGCGGAGCTCGCGGGTGACCGGTCCAAAAATACGGGTACCGATCGGAGCGTCCTGCGCGTTTAGCAACACGGCTGCGTTCTCGTCGAACTTGATCAATGAACCATCGGGGCGACGCACACCCTTTTTAGTACGGACGACAACGGCCGTGATCACCTGGCCCTTTTTAACCTTGCCCCGAGGAATCGCTTCCTTCACGGTGACCTTGATCAAGTCACCCACGCGGGCATAACGACGCTTGGAGCCGCCCAGCACTTTGATACACATCACACGACGTGCACCGCTGTTATCGGCTACTTCCAGATACGACTGCGTCTGAATCATCTTTCTCTACTCCAGCAACGGCGTTCGTGCCGCTCGCTCAAATGGACTGCGCCTCAAATCTGAGTCGCAGTCTCCACAACCTCAACCAGGGTCCAGCTCTTGCTCTTAGACATCGGACGCGATTCCGCCACCAGCACGGTGTCGCCCATTCCCGCTTTGTTTTCCTCGTCATGCGCATGCACCTTGGAGGAGCGGGTGATGTACTTCCCATAAACAGGATGCTTCACCCGGCGCTCGATTTTGACGGTGATGGTCTTATCCATCTTGTCACTGACTACGCGACCCTGCAGGGTTCGCGTGCTCGTCTCTGTCGATGCCATTACTGTTCCGCCTTCTGTTGCAGCACGGTCTTCACCCGCGCAATGTCTCGCTTGGTCTGCTTGAGCAAATGGCTTTGTCCCAATTGCCCTGTCGCCTTGGCCATACGCAACTTGAACTGCTCCTCGCGCAGAGACAGCAACTGCTGGTTCAGCTCGTCGACCGACTTGTCCCGAAGTTCATTGGCTTTCATCACATCACCGACCGCTTCACAAACGTGGTCTGCACCGGCAGCTTGGCCGCAGCAAGATCAAACGCCTCGCGCGCTAACTGCTCCGATACTCCCTCGACCTCATACAGCACACGACCCGGCTGAATCTGCGCCACCCAATACTCAACGTTGCCCTTACCTTTTCCCTGGCGGACTTCCAGCGGCTTACCGGTAATCGGCTTGTCAGGGAAAATACGAATCCAAATCTTGCCGCCCCGCTTGATGTGGCGGGTCATGGCACGACGCGCCGCTTCGATCTGACGGGCAGTGATGCGGCCACGACCAGTCGCCTTCAGGGCGTACTCGCCAAAGCTCACCTTGCTACCGCGCTCAGCGAGCCCGCGGTTGCGACCTTTCTGCGTCTTGCGGAACTTGGTCCGTTTCGGTTGCAGCATGCTCTACTTCCTCAATCAGGTATTCAGCTCAGCGCCTTGGCCTATCAGGCCTCTTCGCCTTCGCCGATTACCTCACCTTTAAAAATCCATACCTTCACGCCGATCACACCGTAGGTGGTGTGTGCTTCATACGTGGCGTAATCAATATCTGCCCGCAGGGTGTGCAGCGGCACGCGACCCTCGCGGTACCACTCGGTCCGGGCGATTTCTGCGCCGCCGAGTCGACCACCGACCTGTACCTTGATGCCCTGTGCACCCTGACGCATGGCGTTTTGGACCACACGCTTCATTGCGCGGCGAAACATGACCCGACGCTCCAGCTGCTGGGCCACGTTCTGGGCGACCAGACGGGCGTCGACGTCAGGCTTACGAATCTCTTCAATGTTGATGTGCACCGGCACGCCCATTTTGGCCGACAGGTCCTTGCGCAAACCGTCAACGTCTTCACCTTTCTTACCGATCACAATGCCGGGACGTGCAGTGAAGATGGTGATCCGCGCTGTTTGCGCTGGGCGCTCAATCTTGACGCGGCTCACTGAGGCGGCATCCAACTTCTTCAGGATGTACTCACGCACCTCGAGGTCATTAATCAAGTTCTTCGCATAGGTTTTGCTGTCTGCGTACCAGACCGAGTTATGGTCCTTGACCACGCCCAGCCGGATACCCGTTGGATGTACCTTCTGACCCATTCGGTCGTCTCCTTAACTCTCGTTGTCCGCGACCTTGACCGTGATATGGCAGGTGCGCTTAAAAATTCGGTCACCGCGGCCTTTAGCGCGAGCGCGCAGGCGTTTCATGGTGAACCCTTCATCAACATAAATCGTGGAAACGCGCAGCTCATCAACGTCTGCGCCTTCGTTGTTCTCAGCATTGGCAATGGCAGAATTCAGCACTTTGCGAACGATCGTCGCGGCCTTCTTGTTGCTGAACTCGAGCACACTCAGCGCCTCCTCAACCGGCTTGCCGCGAACCTGATCTGCGACCAGCCGGGCCTTCTGCGCTGAGATGCGTGCTGCACGTAATTTGGCTGCTACTTCCATATCTCTCTCCAGCCGGCCTTATCGCTTGGCCTTCTTGTCCACAATGTGGCCCTTGAACGTACGGGTCACCGCGAACTCACCGAGCTTGTGGCCCACCATGTCTTCGTTGATCAGGATGGGGACGTGCTGACGGCCGTTGTGAACGGCAATCGTCAGACCCACCATGTTGGGGGATACCATGGATCGACGAGACCAAGTCTTGATCGGTCGACGATCGTTGGCTTCCGCCGCCGCCTCAACTTTCTTCATGAGGTGCAGGTCGATGAAAGGGCCTTTTTTCAATGAACGGGGCACTGTTAACTCTCCTGACCGATTACTTCTTGCCGCGACGGCGAACAATCATGCCGTCGGTGCGCTTGTTCTTGCGGGTCTTGTAGCCCTTGGTCGGCACGCCCCAAGGCGTGACCGGGTGTCGGCCACCAGATGTCTTACCTTCACCACCACCATGTGGGTGATCAACCGGGTTCATTGCCACGCCACGCACGGTGGGTCGCACGCCTCTCCAGCGCGCCGCTCCAGCTTTACCAAGCTTGCGCAGGCTGTGCTCCGAATTGGACACCTCGCCCAGGGTCGCACGGCAATCAATGGGTACTTTGCGCATCTCACCGGAACGCAGGCGAACAGTGGCGTATTGACCTTCACGAGCAACCAGCTGAACAGAAGCACCCGCCGAACGCGCCATCTGCGCGCCCTTGCCGGGCTTCAGCTCGATCGCGTGAATCACTGAACCAACGGGGATACTGCGGACCGGCAAGCAGTTGCCCGCCTTGATAGGCGCTGCCGAACCAGAGTGCAGTACATCGCCAGCCTGAACACCCTTGGGCGCAATGATGTAGCGACGCTCGCCGTCGGCGTATAGAAGCAGTGCAATGTGTGCTGTGCGGTTGGGGTCGTATTCGATGCGCTCGACCTTGGCGGGGATGCCGTCCTTGGTGCGCTTGAAATCAATTTTGCGGTAGTGCTGCTTGTGCCCACCACCGATATGACGCGTAGTGATACGACCGAGGTTATTACGGCCGCCAGTCTTGGACTTCTTCTCGAGGAGCGGACCGTGAGGTTTGCCTTTGTGCAAGCCTTCAGTCACCACCTTCACCTGGTGGCGGCGTCCTGCTGACGTGGGTTTACTCTTTACGACTGCCATGACTCGCTACCTCAGCTCATCGACGCAAAGTCAATTTCTTGACCTTGCTCCACCCGCACGTAGGCTTTCTTCCACGACGGACGCTTGCTCAATCCATAACGGTTACGCTTGGTCTTGCCTTTCACGCGCAACGTCTGAACATCATTCACCGTGACCTTGAAAAGCTGCTCGACGGACTGACGAATTTCGTCTTTGGTCGCATCAAGAGAGACACGGAATACATATTGATTGCTCTGCTCTGCCACGATCGCCGATTTTTCCGACACGTGGGGGCCCAGCAGAATCTGAAAAACTCGCTCCTGATTCACGCCAACGCCTCCTCAAACTTCTTGACAGCTTCGACGGT
>JAHEJH010000265.1 GCA_024638905.1 Luminiphilus sp. | reverse complement strand
ATGGAAGCCAATCAGGCGAAAACCTACATGGAGCAGGTCGCAAGTCAGGCCGCTAATGAGGAAGGGGCTGAGGTGCAGCTGTTCCAGCTAATGGAACTGAAAAACCAGCACACCACTTATGTGATGCGGGTTGCCCTCTTTTCCAACAACAAGGCCATTGGCCTTGACGTCATGGACGCCGAGAACGGTCAGTTTTTCGTCCCCGAGAGTTGCCCCGTGGTGGAGCTTCAGGCCACGACACTGAATTGAGCCCCCCGTCGCGTTCCGGGGAGACCCTCACCTACATCACGCTGGTGAGCCTGGTGGCCTACGCCGCCATCGCCACCGATTTATATTTACCCGCCATCCCTTACATGATCGAAGATTTGGGCGGAACAACTTCCGATGGGCAGCTCACGCTCAGTGTCTTCATGGTGGGGCTGGCATTTGGGCAGCTGGTTTTCGGCCCCCTCTCCGACCGCTTTGGTCGCGTTCCCGTGGTGAGAGCCGGTACTGCCTTGTTCCTCGTGACCTCAGTACTGTGCGCTTTGGCGAAGGACATGGGCTTTATGTGGACCATGCGCGGCCTACAAGGCGCAGCCGCGGCAAGTGGTCCCGTAATCGCGCGCGCCATCGTGCGAGATCGATACGAGGGCAATCGTGCCGCACAGGTGATGTCGACGCTTTCCGCAGCAATGGCCATCATTCCCATGATCGCACCCAGTATTGGCGCGTTAATACTGCAATTCGCTGACTGGCCCGCAGTATTCGTCGCGCTGGCAGTCTTTGCCGCTCTGGTCCTGGCCGCGCTGAGCCGACTACCAGAGACCACCTCCAACACAACCGGCGAGCGACTCACCTTGCTTAAGGTACTCAGTTCATTTTCCGAGATGCTACGCCGGCACAGCTTTCTCGGATATCAGATGGCAGGCTCCTTTTCCTTTGCTGCGCTGTTTGTGTATCTATCGACGGTGGCGTTTTTTCTCCCCGATGTCTTCAACATACCGACCTCCCTATTTGGCTATGCCTTTGCACTGACGGTCTTCGGCTTTATGACCGGCAGCCTGATCAATGCGCGCCTGGTGATGCGATTCGGCATGAATCAAACCCTTAAAGCAGGACTCGCGATCAGCCTGCTCTGCGCAGTAGTGATAGTGGTCCTCTCCGCCAATGCCAGCGATTACCTTTATGTCATGGCTGCACTGTCTTCGATTTTTTTCCTGGGCGTGGGGCTCACCTCGTCAAACGCCTCCATGGGGGCCATTTCACTCTACGCGCACAGAGCCGGCTCCGCGTCAGCCGTGTACGGATTCACCCATGCCCTCCTCGCCTCTGCAGTGGGGGCTGTGGCGGGGCTGCTTTATCAGGGCCGCCTTCTCGAGCCCGCCTTGATCATGCTGGGGTGCGCGATGCTAGCCTTTTCAGGGTTGTGGCTTATCCACCGGCAAAGCCACAACCAGCGGGCGGATACCTAACCCGCTGGAGCTACAATGCCGCCAAAATCAACGCTACAGTATTCGGGAAGCGCGGGTCCTCCTCTGGGCGGCGCTCGAGCGAGAGAATTTAGAAAATGAACGCAACCCGCTGGGAACAACTGCTGAGATATCGCTTCATCGAGATTATCGCCCTGTGGGAAGGCAGGCTGACTACCCGGCATCTCTGTGAGGTCTTTGGAATCGGGCGCCAGCAGGCCAGCAAAGATATCAACAACTACAAACGCTCAATCGGCCCAGGCAACCTTGAATATGACGGCACCGCAAAGGGCTACCGCCCCAGCGCCGCATTTTCGCCATCGGTCACCCAGGGTAAAACCGAGGAGTATCTGGATATTTTGGCGGGGGGCAGCGAGATACAGCAAATTCTCGGGCAGCTACCCGACTCCCTCACTGCAACCGAAGTCCTCTCCGTACCGACGCGGCAAATTCCACCGTCCATTCTGCGACCGCTGATTCTCGCCGCAAAGGACCACCTCAGGGTAGAGGTCGATTACGTCTCGCTGAATCAACCTGATCGTGAGGGACGCATCATCGTGCCACATACTCTGGTATGGACGGGTCTTCGCTGGCATGTCCGGGGCTGGTGCGAGAAAAATCAGGACTACCGCGATTTCGTCCTCAGCCGCTTTCGCGGTGAACCGGAAGTGCTGAATATTTCTGACAAAACTGGCGGATCTGATGAAGACTGGCACACGCTGGTGACAATTGAGATTGCACCCGACCCCCGCCTCACTGCAGATCAGCAGGCAGTGGTGGCTCATGATTACGGTATGACTGATGGCAAATGGCAGCTGTCCGTCAGGGCAAAGCTACTGCCTTACTTACTGCAGCTACTGCGGCTAGACCCGACACAGGTGATGGAGGACCCGCGAGCACAACAAATTGTGATCGTGAATCAGACTGACATTGAAGCCTGGTTATTCCCGTCCGGCTGACCTAGCGCGACGGCGACGAGCGCCGACGCTTTGAAGCCTGCTTCATCAGCGAGCGAGGCATCCGCGGCTTCTTTCCCCCAGAGAGGTAGCGATGGATCGTCTCCTGCGCCTGCAGCACGGTGGTCGTCTTGCCTCGCTCTCGCAGTGCATTCGCCTGGTTTTTATCCAGCACTCTGGCTTTGGTGTTGTCATGCCACTGCTGATCGAGAATGTCCTGCAGCTGGTTTTGTATCGCCGGGTCCCTGATGGGGCACAGCACTTCCACGCGGTAGTCGATGTTACGAGTCATCAGGTCCGCAGACCCCAACAGATACTCAGGCTTTCCGCGGTTGTGGAAGACATACACCCGGGGGTGCTCAAGGTATCGATCGATAATACTGATCGCCTCGATGTTGTCCGACACGCCGCTAACCCCGGGTAGCAACGAGCACATACCTCTGACAATCAAGCGAATTTCAACGCCTGCCTGACTCGCCTCATAAAGCTTCATGGTCAATTGCCGATCGACAAGGTTATTGCACTTGAGCGTCATCATCGCGCGATAACCCTGCTTTGCGTTGTGGATCTCCCGATCGATCCGCTCGACCAATCCTGATCTGGAGCTGTGTGGGGACACGAGCAGCGTTTCATAGTCGGGTAGTCGATAGTTGAACCTAAGGAACTCAAAAACTGCGGCCACATCACGGCCCACCGTCTGATCGGAAGTCAGCAGAGAGAAGTCAGTATAGAGTCGCGCAGTTTTTTCGTTGAAATTGCCCGTGCCAATATGGCTGTAATAGCGGATGCCTTTTTCTTCCCGTCGCTCGATGGAGAACAGCTTACAGTGCACCTTCAAGCCCGGAATACCAAAGATCACTTCGACCCCTGCCTCGGTTAACCGGTGCGCCATTTCGATATTGGCTTGTTCATCGAACCGGGCAGCAAGCTCCACCACTGCGGTCACGCGCTTGCCATTGTGAAACGCATTGAGCAACGCCTCGACCACCCGCGAATTCTTGGCTGTGCGATAAAGGCAGATCTTGATTGCGGTCACCGCGGGATCTAGCGCCGCGGTCTTCAGCACATCAACAAGGTAATCAAAAGCGTGATAGGGAAAGTAGAGCAGCACATCTCGCGCTCTGATGATCTCAAAAATACTGGCCGGGTC
>JAHEJH010000250.1 GCA_024638905.1 Luminiphilus sp. | reverse complement strand
AGCAGCTAAGAAGAAGGCTCCTGCCAAGAAGAAGGCTGCAGCTAAGAAGAAAAAGGCTCCTGCTAAAAAGAAAGCAGCAGCTAAGAAAAAGGCTCCTGCTAAGAAGAAAGCAGCAGCTAAGAAAAAGGCTCCTGCTAAGAAAAAGGCAGCCAAAAAGAAGAAGTAAGTTCTCTTTGCGCCACGTTTGGGAGTGGCAGCAGATAATAAAGCCGGCGTCATCGCCGGCTTTTTTATTGGTGGCCCGAGGGCTGATAGTCAGAGGCCAAGGTCTTTTTGTCTAAGTTGTTCGTGGAGTGAGGCGCTTCAGTGGCGATTCTTTATCACTACCCCATGTCTCCCTATTCTGAAAAGCTGCGGGCTGCTATGGGTTTTTCTGGCATCAGCTGGCAGTCAGTGGTGGTGCCCGAGCAGCCGCCCAGAGCGCTTCTGGATGGCTTGATCGGCGGATACCGTCGCATCCCAGTACTGCAAATGGGTGCTCAGTTTTACTGCGATACTCGGCTGGCTTTTGAGGCACTTCATGATGGCGACGGCGGGGCCTTCCATCTCGACCCCGGTGATGAGGCGTTCCGGGAGTGGGCGGAGAGCGAGATTTTTTTTGCTGTGTTTTCGGCCTGTTCTTCGCTTCAAGTGCTCAGATTTTTGCACAGCCAGGTCGGCCTTGCAGATGCGATCCGGTTTGTTCGAGACCGGATGGGCATGATGAAAAATGCGACGATCACGCCTCTGGGTCGGAAATCTGCGGCGATCCAGATTCACCGGTATGTTGCTGATCTTGAGTTGAGACTGGCGTCAGGGTGCTTTTTAGCCGGTGACTCACCGGGTTATCTAGATTTTTGTTGTTACCACCCGCTGTGGATGGTCTGCCATCTAGATAAGGCTGCGTCCTCGCGTTGGCCTCACTTGGTTACAGAGTGGGTCGCGCGCATGCGAGCGCTGGGTAATAACGAAGCTGCAGCAGCATCGCCAGCAGCGATCTTGGAGAGTATCTCTGGTGACTATACAAAACCGCGTGAGACGGTCGAGGCGCCTTTTCGGCGTGGGGATCGTGTTTCGGTGGCGCCCTCTGACTACGCACGAGATGAGACGATAGGTGAACTGGTCGTGCTGAATCGAGAGCGGATTGTCCTCTCTCGTGGGCTCGATTCAGGGCAAACGATTTATGTGCACTTCCCGCGCGAGGGCTTCGACCTGGTGCGGTGTTAGTGATCCCTTCCTGTGGCACTTGACAGCTTTTTCTTGCGCCATTGTGTCGGTGATTGTCCGCTCCATTGAATGAAAGCTCTCCGAAAATTTGACACGTCGCTGAAGCCGAGTCGGTGGGCTACTTGATCTACGGATATGTCAGGATGGCTGAGATACTGAGTCGCGTGCTTGAGGCGAATCGAATCCAAAAGTGCCTGAAATGATGTGTCGTCTTCCTCAAGGCGGCGCCGATAGGTGCGGACGCTCATATTAAGTACCGAAGCCATTTGCTCGAGGGTCGGGTATTGGCCTTCCAGCTTGTCCAGCGCGGCAAGTGTGCGGTCCGTGCAGCTTGCATTGTCGGAGAGGTCTGCTAGTAGCCGAGCGCATTCTGCGTCATAGAGTGCTCTGAGTGTAGGGTTAGAGGTGGGCAAAGGGGTCGTCATCAGCGACGCCGGTAGACTTAAGATGGCCTCTCTTGAGTTGAAGCTCACGTCGCCGCCAAACACTTTGGTAATGGCGCCTAGATCTTTGGGCGCCTCGTAGGGAAGTGATACTTTGAGGTCAATTGCTGGCGTTTGAAGCAAATCCGAAAGTGTTTTCTGGGCAGCCGAGAAGATCGCCTCATGAGTAAACCGCACCGAAGGCGATGGTGATGCCAGCCTCAGTGTCAGGCCAACTCGATCATTGTCGGGGTCTCCATAGTGTTCTATCTGGGCCTGCCGACCTGTCAGCAGTGGTCCATAGCGGACAAGCGTATCCAATACCTCCATCAGGTTGGCGCAGGCGAGAAAGGTCTGGCCAACAACTGCATGGGCACCCATGTTCAGCTGTTGCCCCACCGTCAGCCCCAATGCCGGATCGCCCGTTGCGGCCAGAGCGTTGGCGATGATCTGGTCAGCTTGGGCTTCGTCCACCCGCGCGCCCGCAGTGCTGAGCGTGTCGAGGCTCAGGCCGGTGTTGCGAAAGAGCGTTGCGGGTGCGCAGCCCCGCTCGAGGGCGATCGCCACGAGTACCAAGAGATATTGGCTGGGGATCGAGGATTCCATGCCTCATTTGGCCATAAATGACCTTTATTTGGCAAGGTAGCACCTTGAGCCGCCGTCTGTCCCGGCAGAAGATGGTGAAAAGCCTTAAGGAGACTGAACAATGAAAATTGAATGGAGTGAGAAAACTCCCCGGAAAATTCAGCAGTTCCCCAATGCCGATTACCCGCGTGACAACCCGGAGCTAGAGGATGTGCTGACTAGCGCGGATGTGGATCACGTCGCGCAGATCTTCCAAACACCCCTCACTGGCTCTTATAACTGGGACTACTCAGTGCAGGATGACCGCATCAAAAAACTGTATGAGCTCGGTAAGCAGCTTAACTGGGATCCGCAGATGGACATCAACTGGGATCAACCGTGGCCTGAAGAAGAGCGTCAGGCCGAGTTGATGAATCTGCACGATTACCCACCGTATCTCGCGCTATCCGATAAGGAGAAGGACGAATTCTGGCTACATATGAATGCCTGGTCTCTCTCTCAATTTCTTCACGGGGAGCAGGGAGCGCTGTTGGTCGCCAGTCAATTGTGTTCCTGCGCGCCAACCTTTAATGCGAAGCTGTATGCCGCGTCTCAGACATTTGACGAAGCGCGACACGTTGAGGTCTTTAATCAATACATTCAGAAGCGCATTGGATTGATGTATCCGATCAACACCCACCTCAACAGCATCATCGACAAAATTCTGACGGACCCGCGGTGGGATCTGAAATTCATCGGCATGCAGATTGTGATCGAAGGGTTGGCATTGTCGGCGTTTAATACGACGCGTGAGACTACGCCCGATCCGGTCTTGAAGGACATTGTTTACCTGGTGACGCGCGATGAGGCCCGCCATGTGACGTTCGGCGTGAATTACCTTGAGGAGTTCGTGCAGACACTGACTGACGAAGAGCGCGAGGAGCGCGCCCTGTTTGCGTTTGAGGCCTGTGCTATCAGTCGCGAGCGCTTGGTCGCGACGGATGTTTTCCGTCGCTTCGGCTGGGACGTTGAGGAGAGTCGCCGCAAAGTATTGGATGGGTTCGTGATGTCGACTTTCCGCAACCTGCTGTTCCAGAGAGTGGTGCCCAATCTGAGGAGAATCGGTTTGCTCACTGACACGGTGCGCCCTCGATTTGAGGAGCTGGGTATTCTTGACTACGAATCGATGGCTGATGACGGCGACATCGACTGGGCCAAGCTGGAGCGCCCGCTCGATACCTCAGAGGCACAGAGCCATGAGCAAAGCATGTTGGCTGCGTTTCACGAGGCTTTCGAGGCTGAACAGGCAGTAGCGGGTTAAGTGCGGCGGTGATAGCCTCACGCCGGCAAGATGCAGTATGGCGGAACGCTTGGCGTCCATTAACAGAGAGGGAAATA
>JAHEJH010000036.1 GCA_024638905.1 Luminiphilus sp. | reverse complement strand
ATTGGCACTGATATTCTGATCCGCCACTCAGACGGAGAGCCGCTGGAGGAGGACGCCTTTATCGAGCGGTGCATGAGCTATGGCAAACAGGCATACTTGCAGCGCCGGATCAGCAGCGAGGCCTCAATTGGAAAACTGCTTTTTGCCAACGCATGGAAAATGCTGGTGAGTCGCGGACTGGTGAGCAACGCTGAAGGGCGGTCTCGTCAGGCAGAGGGGCTGAATCAGCTGATTCGTCGCCTTGAGGTGATTCGCGCGCTGAGCATTGCCGATCGCGGTGCCAGCACGCTGAGGGATGTTGCCCGTGAGACGCTCTAAGATTGCGGTGCTCGGTGGGGGCTCATGGGGCACTACCACTGCTTCGGTGATCAGCCGCCAATGCGACGCCGTGCTGTGGGCGCGCGACGCGCAGATCGTGGATGAGATCAACCAACACCACACTAATACACGCTATCTGGCGGACGCCACGCTACACCCGAAGCTCACCGCCACGAGCGCGCTGAAAGTCGCGGTTGAGAATGCAGACGCCGTATTGATTGCCGTCCCCAGTAGCCATTTCCGTGAAGTGCTGGTGAATGCCCTGCCCGATATGCCGCGGGATATTCCGGTGATCAGTTTGAGCAAGGGGTTGGAGAAAGGCAGCCGGATGCGCATGACCGAGATCATCCGCGACGTGTCGCCACAGTGCATTCCCGGGGTGCTGACCGGACCCAACCTCGCCCGCGAAATTGTTGCAGGCCAAGCGGCGGCCAGTGTGCTGGCACTTGAGGAACACGACGCTGCCCTCGCACTACAGCCCACCTTGAACAATGGCCTGTTCCGCGTTTACACCAATCAGGACGTCGTCGGGTGCGAGCTGGGAGGCGTGTTAAAAAATATTATTGCCATTGCGGTGGGCATGGGCGACGGGCTGGGCGCCGGTGACAATACCCGCGCGGCACTCATTACTCGCGGCTTGGCCGAGATGAGTCGGCTCGGTGAGGCGCTCGGCGGCAAGACCGAGACCTTTGCGGGCCTGGCGGGCATGGGCGACATGATCGCCACCTGCACCAGCCCACAGAGTCGGAACCGCCATGTCGGCATGGAGCTGGCAAAAGGCCGTTCGATCGAGGACATCATCGACAGCATGCATATGGTGGCCGAGGGGGTAAAAAGCGCCCCAACCGTGATTGAGCTGGCCCGGGAAATAGGCATCAGTCTGCCCATCAGCGAGGATGTGTATCGCGTGATCACCGGGGAGTCGAATGCGCGGGGCGTCTATCGCGGTTTGCTGCGCGTGACCGCAGGTGCCGAATCGGAGCCCGGATAAAAACCGCCCCGAAGTGAAATGCCGCGGCATGGCGTGCCACAGCGTGATAAATACCCAAACGATGGAACACCGCTTTCGCTAGGCTGTCTGACTAAGACGGAGAGATCAGAAGGAGCTGATTAATGGGCCGCAGCAAAATCATCATGCGCACCAGGCACTGGGCCATTTTGGCGGTTTGGGTGCTCTTATCCAGCTGCGCGGTGAGTCCGACCGGGCGCACCCAGTTCATCCTCATCTCCCCCGATGCCGCGATTATCGAGTCAGAGGCGGCGTACCTCGATACCGTCCGGCAATTGGACGATGAAGACAAACTGGTCGGCGACCCGCTGACAGTTGCGAAGGTCGCGCGAATCACGGGGCGGCTGGTTTCGATTGCCGTTGCCGACTTCCCCGCAAGCGCAGACTGGACATGGAGTGTCGCGATTGTGGATGACACTGAGACCGTCAATGCCTGGTGCATGGCGGGGGGGCGCATGGCGGTCTACACGGGACTATTTGATCAGCTCGAACTGACCGATGATGAATTTGCGCAAATCATGGGCCATGAAATTTCACACGCGCTGGCAAACCACACCGCGGAGCGGATGTCGCGGGCGATGGCCACGGCTGCGGGAGTAGCAGTGATTGGCGCAGCGTCCGATAACAGTGGCGCGGCGATAGCTGGCGCCGCCGTGCTGGCTAATGTCGCGCTCACGCTCCCGAACAGCCGAGACGCCGAGAACGAAGCCGATGTGATGGGCATGGTGCTGGCGACCAAGGCGGGCTATGACCCTGAGGCCGCGGTCACGCTGTGGCAAAAAATGGGGGATCTCAGTGACGAGCGGCCCGCGGAGTTTCTCAGCACGCATCCCGCCCCGGAAAATCGGCAGGCCGCGCTCAACGCCATGATCCCCCGGATGCTGGAGATCAACCCCGATCGGACCAAGGCGCCGATTCACCCGGTCACGATCGTGCAATAAGACGCGACCCCCGCCCTGACCTATTCCCTGACGGTGTGGAGGAAATGCAGGTGGTCCTCATACTGATTGAGGATATCGACAAGGATCTGCTCCTGAGACCAGCCCATTACGTCGTAATCCTGACCGCCCTCTGCGAGGTGCACCTCGGCGCGGAAGAAACCCTCAGTCTCAGCAACGCCGTCAGTGACGCCAATCGAGGCATCGGGTAGCGGATGGTGGCTTGCCCGCACCTCATAGGTGAAGTCGACTTCCTCGCCATGAGAAACCTCTAAGCGGACAGAGAGGGCATCATCTTCCGCCACCACTCGCGCCGCCACGCCACGCTCTGCCAATTCACCGGCAAACGACTGCATGGCGGTGTGCACGGTGTTGCGCTGAAACGTTTGCACCGTCCGGTCATCGGGGTAATCAAGGAGTAACCGCAGGCGATCACGCCAGCCCTCAGCCGCCATCACGGGTGGTGCATGGATCGAGTGCGCGTGACGCTTGGCACCGTCAGCCACGATGGCTTTACCAAAACCCCAGAACGCACCAAGCATCGCAATCGCAAAGGGCAGTGCGCTGGCAATCGTGGCGGTCTGCAGGGCCTGCAACCCGCCGCCGAGCAGCAGCAGTGACGCAGCCAAGGCAATCACCAGGGTCCAGAGCATGCGCTGCAGGGCAGGGGTGTTATCCACCCCTCTGGCGCTCAACATGTTGAGCACCATCGCACCGCTATCCGCGGACGTCACAAAGAAGATCACGATCATCATCAAGGAGATAACGCTCAACACTTCGGTTGCGGGCAGGTACTCAAGAAATCGGAACAGCCCCACCGCCGGATTCTCTTGCACGCCGGTGGCCAACTCCTCGAAGCCTTGGTTGGTAATTAGCTCGAGTGCACTGCCACCCAAGACCCCCATCCACAAACAGATGAACAAGGTAGGGACCAGCGTCACGCCAACCAGGAACTCCCGAATCGTTCGTCCGCGGGAGATGCGGGCAACGAAGACGCCGACGAAGGGCGCCCAACTGATCCACCAGCCCCAGTAGAAAATGGTCCACCCGCCAAACCAGTCGGTGGGTTCATAGACATACATATCGAGCGTGCGAGGAACGAGGCCCGCCACATAAGCGCCAAAATTCTGGAGCGTGCCCGCCAGCAGCAGGGCGGTTGGGCCCGTTAGCAAGATGAGCAACAAAAGCAGCATCGCCAAAACGATGTTGATTTCAGACAGGCGCTTGATGCCAGTGTCCAGACCGAGGACTACCGAGACCGTGGCCAGGGCCATCGTGGCGAAAATCAGCCCGACCTGCACCCACACATCAATGGGTAGCCCAAACAAGTAATTAAACCCGGTATTGATCTGCAGCACACCGAGACCAAGGCTCACCGAAATACCACAGGTTGTGCAGATCACTGCGAAGACATCGACCGATGCACCAATAGGTCCATAAATACGCTCCCCAATGAGCGGGTAAAAGGCGGAGCGTAATGTCAGGGGCAGTTCATGCCGGTAAGCGAAGTAGGCAAGAATCAGCGCGACGATGGCGTAGATCGCCCAGGCATTGAAACCCCAATGGAAGTAACTGATCTGGATCGCCTCGGTGGCGGCAGCCGGCGTGCCCCCGGGACCGTTCGGCGGTGCCAGAAAATGCATCACGGGCTCAGCGATGCCGTAGAACATCATGCCGATGCCGATGCCCGCGGAAAACAACATCGCGAACCAGGAGATATAGCTGTAAGCCGGCTCTGCATGGTCGGGCCCCAACTTGATATCCCCGTAGCGAGATAGAGCAAGATAAACGACAATCACTGCAATTAGCGTCACGATCAAAACATAAAACCAGCTCGCGGTGTCGACGATCACTGCCTGAAGGCCGGCAAAGGGGTTGCTGCCCTTCTCGGGTAGGGTCAGCACCATCACAATCGCGCCGAATAGCAAAATCAATGCGGGGAAGAACACCGCTTTATCGATGGTGAAGCGGCGTGAGGTTTGCTGGGTCATATCGTGCTCATACATCAGGCGTGGGCAGAGTGTACCCGAAGCCTGTCAAAAGACCCCAGAAAGCCTTGTTTGAAACAAGTTTTCCGTTTGCAGGTAAGGTTTATAACCGGTAGCCTACGCCACTGTAGTTTTCAAACAATAATCATCTTTCCAAGCCATGAGAAAAAAGGGAGTCAGTATGTCTCATCCCCAACGTTTCCAACGCACGCCCCTGGCGGCCGCGCTCGGCGTAGCGCTCTTGCCACTGGTGGCGAGTCCAGTCCATGCACAGCTGGAAGAAGTGGTGGTCACAGCGACCAAGCAAGAAGCCAGTTTGCAGGACGTACCGGTCGCGGTATCAGCGCTCACCGAGGAGTCACTGAACCAGCGTGGCGTGTCTAACTTTTCTGACTACCTGATCGAACTGCCCAATGTTTCGGCAGGTGGCGCGGGTCCAGGCCAGAGCACCATGTATATTCGTGGTGTAGCTTCGACCACCCCTAACCTGACGACCTCAGGCGTTGCGGGTCTGAGTCCCAACGTGGCGCTCTACCTAGACGAGCAGCCCATGGCACAGCCCGGCCGTAACCTAGACATTTACATTACCGACATCAACCGTGTTGAGGTCCTTGCGGGTCCGCAGGGCACGCTGTTTGGTGCGAGTTCACAGGCGGGCGTGGTGCGTTTGATCACGAACAAGCCTGACCCCTCTGGGTTCTACGGTCGCGTTCAAGCTGGCGCATCGACCATGAAAGACGGCGAAGCCAACTACAACATTAACGCCATGCTGAACATTCCGCTGAGCGATAACTTTGCCATTCGCGGTGTGGTCTACACCGACGAGAAGGGTGGCTACATCGATAACGTGGCAGGCACGCGTACAGCGGCAGAAAGTGCGCGTTTCCGACCTGGTAGCACGATCCGTTCCAACGGCACTGAAGTTGGCTTCAGAGGTGGTTTCCAACAAGGTGCAGATCTGAGCAACGTTAATTTCCTCGAAGCGAATAACAGCGCAATGGTCGAGGACGATTTCAACGACACCACCTACAGTGGCGGCCGCATTGCAGCCCAGTGGGACATCAATGACAACTGGCGCATCAGCGCTGGCGCCATGGCCCAAAAGATCGAGAGTGATGGCACTTTTTACACCGACCCAAATCTCAGCGACGACTACAAAATCCAGCGGTTTGAGAAGGAGTTTGTCGAGGACGAGTACACCAACGTGCATTGGACCATCGAAGGCCGTATTGGCGCCCTCGAAGTCCTGTATACCGGTGCGTTCACTGAGCGCGAGACTGATCAGCGTACCGATTACTCGGACTACCTGTTTATCGGTCAGTACATCCCTTACTACATCTGCGATTACTACGTGTCCTACACGTCATTCGCTCCTGATGGCCTGCCCACAGGTACCTGCCAGGCACCTAATCTGTTCACGACGAATAAGGTCGACAGTGAATTCACTAGCCACGAAATTCGCTTCAGCACCGATCAGGAGAAGCGTTTTCGCGTCACTGCTGGTGGCTTCTTTAGCGAAATGGAGCTGACCGAGATCGTCGACTTCTCATACCCCGGCAACAAATTTGTCGACGCTTGGGGTGGCGGCTACAACGGCACCGGCTTCGGGTTCCCCGAAAATTACAACTACCCCTATGACGGTCAAGGCGGCTACAAGGTAGGCAACGGCCCCTACCCCAGAGACACAATCTTTCGAAACGATATCTTGCGTACCGATGATCGGATGGGTGTCTTTGGTGAGGTCACATTCGATCTGACAGATCGCTTGTCGATTACGGGCGGATTACGCTGGTTTGAGTACGAAGCGGATCTAGCCGGTAGCGCCAACGGCTCGTTCTACAACATGTCTGGAACGGACTACAACAAGTTCGGCACCAACATTAACGACCTGTACGATGGAGACCAGTCTATCCGCTGGACCTATTCCGGGTTTTTCCCTTACGAGGACAGCCCGGTGTACTCACCAAGCAATCTGCCTTCAGAAGATGATCCCAACTACCAGCGGATCGTCAACAGCATCTACGCACCTGATAAGGCTGAAGATGACGGCGTAATTGGTAAGGTCACCCTCTCTTGGCGTCCCAACGATGATCACTTGTGGTACGTCACATGGTCGGAAGGCTTCCGAACTGGGCTACTGAACCGTCCTGGCGGCGCATACCAAGCAGCCAACGACTACACGGTCCCGTTCGAGGTGCTGTCGGATGAATTGATCAATATGGAGCTGGGCTGGAAGCTAGACATGCTTGGCAACACCCTGCGCTTCAATGGAGCCATTTTCTTCCTAGACATTTCGGATTTGCAGACCACGATCTTCGACACCAGCATCGTTAACCTGTTCTTCTCAGATAACGCTGCCAATGCAGAAGTGACTGGTATCGAAGGTGACATCACTTGGGCGCCCACAAACAATTTGACTATGGGCGCGGCGTTCTCGTTCCTCGATACTGAAATCACAGATACGCTGACTCCCTCGACTGACGTGAAAGAAGGCCTCGAGCTAGCCTACGCGCCAGAGTTCCAGGGCAACGTTTGGGCTCGGTATGAGTGGACTATGGGCAATGGCTGGACAGCGCACGTGATGCCCAGCATCAGTCACTCTGGGAGCTCTTACAGCGATATCATTACCATTAACCGGATGGATGTACCCAGCTGGACAATGGCTAATGTCACCGCAGGCGTAACAGCGGACAACTGGATGATCGAAGCCTTCGTCACTAACCTCACCGATGAGCAAGTGGTGACTGGCGCCAACTACGTGAACGACCGTGAGCGTCTGGCACTGGCACCACCCACTACCCTCGGCGTTCGGGTCTCCTTCGACTTCTAAGAAAAGTCGCCAGAGACGCCTCTTGAAAAAGTGCCCCAATCGGGGCACTTTTTTTGTCTGTTAACTTTCTGCGATGTAATACAAAACCATGACTGCTTCTCCTGCCAAAGAAGATCCGGACGCGCTGGGGGCCGTGCAACGGCTGCTGCAGCAAGGAGAAATCGCCAAAGCACTTGAGACACTCAATAGCCTTGCTGACAGCGCTCAGTCCTCGGTTATGGGCCAATACATGCGGGGTGTCTGCTTGCGACTGATGCACGATTTCGCCAATGCGGAGTCCGCTCTTAGGAAGCTGGTAGAAGGCAATCCCTCCTATGGCAGGGCTTTTCAGGAGCTTGGTCACCTGTATCGAGACGCTAACATGCCCACCGAGGCACTTAATGCCTACGCCACTGCCTGTCATCTCAACCCCGGCCTCAAAGCCAGTTGGGCGGCGCAAAGAGACCTGATCGGTACAAACTCACCTGAGCGCGCGGCTCAGATTAATCAAAGGCTTCAGTGGCTGGAGGCTTTACCACCGAGCCTATTGGCAAGCTGGGACCTGCTTCACGAAGGCAAGCTGCATCGGGCCGAGCAGCTGTGCCGGCAGTTTATGCAGCAGAATCCTCAGCACATTGATGGGATGCGCGTACTGGCAGAAATTGCCACCCGCCATGGCGTTTTGGAAGACGCTGAGTTCCTTCTTGAGAGCGCTGTAGAGTTCGAGCCTGAGCATAGGCAAGCGCGAATCGACTATGTACAGATCCTCAGCAAACGACAGCGCTTCCAGCACGCGGTAGACGAGGCCAAAGCGCTGCTTGATCAAGCGCCTGATAATCCTCAACTGCAATCACTTTACGCCATTCAATGCATGCAGCTAGGAGACTACGAGTCGGCGCTGACGCTGTTCGATAAAATTTTGAGCCGTGTGCCCGATGATCCCGTGACCAATGTGTCAAAGGGCCATGCATTAAAGACGGGGGGTCGGTCAGAGGATGCGATTGCCGCTTACCGCGCCGCCTTGAAGTCCCAGCCATTTTATTGTGATGCCTGGTACTCGTTGGCGAACCTCAAGGTCTATCAGTTTGATGATGACGAGTTGTCATCGATGCAAGCACTTGATGAGAATCCGCATCTCGGCGGCCAGGACAGGGTCTACCTTCAATTTGCTCTGGGTAAGGCATTTGAAGACCGAGAGAACTATCAGCAATCGTTTCACCACTACGCCAAAGGCAACGCCATCAAAAAGGCGCAACTGCAATATAAGGCCGAAGGCACCACTCAGGAGTGCGAAGAGCAAATCGCCGCATGCACTCACGAGATCTTTAATCGGGAAACAGGGTGCTCGGCATCTGACCCTATCTTCATTCTTGGACTGCCGCGTGCGGGCTCCACTTTGCTTGAGCAGATTCTCTCTTCACACAGCATGGTCGACGGCACGCTGGAGCTACCCAATGTACTGTCAATCAGCGGCAAGCTGCGGCGCCTGGGTCAGCGAGAAGGCAATCAAAAATACCCGTTTAATCTGGCAGATCTGTCTGCGGAGCAACTCGCGACATTGGGCGAAGAATTCATTCGCGATACACAGGTGCACCGGATGGGCGCGCCCTTCTTTATCGACAAGATGCCCAACAACTTCCGCCACATTGGGCTGATCAAGCTCATGCTGCCCAATGCTAAAGTCATTGATGCACGCCGGGACCCCATGTCCTGCTGCTTCTCGGGCTTCAAGCAGTTGTTCGCAGAAGGGCAGATGTTCAGCTACGACCAGGAAGATATTGCCCAGTACTACCTCGACTATGTGCGACTGATGGACCATTGGGATGAGGTCATCCCCGGCTATGTGCTGCGCGTGCAGCATGAGGATGTGGTGGCTGACCTTGAGACTCAGGTGCGGCGGATGCTCGATTTCTGCGGGCTCCCTTTTGAGGAGTCCTGCCTCGAATTCCATAAAACAGAGCGCAACGTGCGAACGCCGTCATCGGAGCAGGTGCGACAGCCGATTTTCTCAACCGCGCTGGAGCAATGGAAGCACTATGAGCCGTGGCTGGGACCGCTTAAAGCCCGCCTCGGGCCTGACTGGGTCGCACAGGACTAAAGCCCCAAGCGTCTTACTGGGCTTTGACCCACTCCAGAATCGAAGAGAAATCCCGCGGGCCGTTGCCCTCACCCTGATGGTCTGAATAGGCTGCCATAGCCTGTTTGCCCATCTGGTTATTGAGCCCGCAGCTTTCTGCGACCTCACAGGCCAAGCCCAGATCCTTGACCATCAGATCGACCATAAAACCGGGCTGATAGTTATTACTGGAAGGCACACCCGCCATCACATCGGGCCAAGGGTTATAGACCTGCAGTGACCAGTTGTTACCGGAGCTCGCCTTCATGATCTCTGAGAGTACCGCTGGATCCAGCCCATGCGCTTCACCCATGGCCAGCGCCTCGGAGGTGCCGATCATGTGCACTGCCAGCAACATATTGTTGGCCGCCTTGGCCACCTGACCCGCGCCGGCAGGTCCGGCGTGAAAGATTTTTTCTGCGCTCCCCATCCCTTCAAGAATCAGCTTGGCCCGGTCGAATGCGCCTGCACTCCCGCCGCACATAAAAGCGAGCGTACCGCCCGCGGCCGCCGCCACACCCCCCGATACCGGGGTATCCATGAAATCGATGCCGAGCTCGGCAGCCGCCTCGCCGACCTGACGCGCGGTCGCCGCGTCGATGGTGCTGGCGTCCAGAATGAGTGTGTCAGTCGGCACCTTGGCCAGGAGTCCGTCCTCACCGAGAAACGTGCCGGCGACGTGCTTGCCTGCGGGCAGCATGCTGATGATCACATCGGCGCCCGCTGCCGCCTCGGCTGCAGATGCAGCGATAGCAGCGCCCTCAGCCTCCAGCGCCGCACAGGCCGCCTCGACCAAATCAAATACCGTGAGGGAATGACCCGCGGCCAGCAGGTTTTTGGCCATCGGGCCACCCATATTGCCCAAACCCAGAAATGCGATAGCGGCCATCTGTTACTCCGGTAATCCGAGTGCCGGCATATCTGCCGGCGCGTTGAAGAATGAATCGACGACGTCAGCAGGAACCGAAGCAAGATCCGGATAGGTCCACGCAGGAGAGCGATCTTTGTCTACCAGCAGCGCCCGCACACCCTCGGCGAACTCGGGGTGGCGCATGATGTTGCATCCCAATATCAGCTCTGACTCAAAAACCGCCTCCAGCCTCGCTTCCCGGGTTTGATTCAGCTGGCGGAAAATCCAGTTAGCGGCCAGCGGCGAGCCATGGGCAAAGCCATCACGTGCCTTCCCCAGCCAGCTGTCCTCACCCTGCCAGTTCATCACTCGGGTGTGAATCGCTGCGAGGTCATCACCTGCCATCCACTCGTTAATCGTGTCGATATGGGGCTCAATTTGTGCATCGGGTTGTTCAATGCCGGCCACGCTATCGGCAAGCACAGCGCCGACGAGTTCATGATTCGCGTCCGCGTCACCAGACCACGCCTGCGTGGTGAGGTCTGCGAGTAAATCGGCCTTCTGCTCGTTGGCAAGGAAGTGCGTACCCAGACCACAGTAGAGCGCGTCCGTGGCGTTGATGTGGGAAGACGTCAGCGCCAGAAAGCGACCCACCTGCCCCGGCATACGATTCAAAAACCAGCTACCGCCAACATCAGGGAACAGGGCAATCGTGATTTCGGGCATGCCGATGCGCGTGCGCTCGCTGACCACCCGATACCGGCACCCGGCAAGAATACCGAGCCCCCCACCCATCACCACGCCATGGCCCCAGCAAATTAGCGGCTTCGCGTAGGTGTGCATCAGATAGTTCATGCGGTACTCCCGAGCAAAAAAATGCTCAGCGTACTCACAAGGGCCACCGGGAGTTTCGATGCAAGAGTTGCGCAATGCCTGCACGTCACCGCCAGCACATAACGCCTTTTCTCCGGCGCCATCGATTAACACCGCAGCGACCCTGTCATCGTCAGCCCAGGCTTCAAGGCGTTCGGTGATGATCTCCACCATCTCCCGGGTTAGCGAGTTCAGCGTCTTCTCGACGTTGAGGGTCAGTTGCCCAATCACCCGGTCTCCGGCCGGATGCTCGACAACCAGGACGCTATCGGTCATCGATTTTTCCACTCGGGCTCACGCTTTTCGAGGAACGCGTTGGTGCCTTCCTGCTGATCCTCGGTTGAGAATAACGCGACAAACTCATCGCGCTCCGCAACGAGGCCGTCGGCGATCGCGATATTTCGAGCCGAATGAATAAGACGTTTGCAGGCCGCCACCGAGGTGGGTGACTGATTACCCACTTTGGCCGCCAGCGCTGTAGCGGTTGCCAGCGCCTCGCCTGTTGGTACGACTTCCTCTACCAGTCCCAGGGTTTGCGCCTGCTGGGCGCCAATGCGCTCACCACAGAGAATCATGCGCTTGGCCCAACCCTCGCCCACTAACTGGGTCAACCGCTGGGTGCCACCGGCGCAGGGCAGCAAGCCCACACGCGCCTCGGGCAGCGCCAGCGCCGCCTGCTCCTCAGCAATACGGATATCACAGGCCAGCGCCACTTCCAGGCCACCGCCCATCGCAAATCCGTTGATGGCGGCAATCGACACACCGCGGAAATCAGCCAGCGTCTCAAACGCCTCGCCAAAGGCCTCGCCTACGGCCCGGGCCACATCCGCATCACCGGAGGCAAACTGGTTCAGATCCGCACCCGCCGAGAAAAACTTCTCACCCGCGCCCGTCAGCACCAAGGCGTAAACGGTCGGCTCGGCATTCAAGGCTTCGACGACGGCCTTCAGTGCCGGCAAGCTCTCGCGGTCCCAGGTATTGGCAGAAGGATTGTCGATCATGACCGTCGCGATGCTGCCCTCGATCGAGACTTTGATTTTTTCGGATGGGCTGATGCTCATTGAATAACCTCCAGAGCGCCGTCCATCAGCAGCTTCCGGCCGACGATGACGCGCATAATTTCATTGGTTCCTTCGAGAATTTGATGCACCCGGGTGTCGCGCACGTAGCGCTCCATCGGATACTCCTTGATGTAGCCATAACCCCCGAGCAACTGCAGGGCATCATTGCAGACTGTAAAGCCCACGTCGGTAGCAAAGCGCTTGGCCATAGCGCAGTAAGTGGTCGCCTGCGGATCATTGTTGTCTAGCTTGCTGGCGGCGAGCCGAATCATCTGCCGGGCTGCAACCAGCTCCGTCAGCATGTCTGCGAGCCTGAATTGAGTATTCTGAAACTCCGCGATAGCGGTATCGAACTGCTTGCGCTCCTGCACGTAGGCCGTCGCGTCCTGAATCGCGCGCTGTGCCGTACCGACCGAGCAAGTGGCGATATTAATGCGGCCACCGTCCAGTCCTTCCATTGCAATGGCAAAACCCTGACCTTCTTCCCCCAGCCGATTCGATACCGGGACGCGTACGTTGTCGAAGGTGATCATGCGAGTGGGCTGGGCGTTCCAGCCCATCTTGTGTTCTTTTTTGCCGTACTCGATGCCCTCGGCATCGGCCGGTATCAGCAAGGCGGTCACCCCTTTGGGTCCCGAATCCGCGGTGCGGGTCATCACCACCAGCACATCCGTTTCGCCTGCACCTGAGATAAAGACTTTGCTGCCATTGACCACATAGGCGTCGCCATCGAGTACGGCACTGGTCCGCAAACTGCCCGCGTCGGAGCCCGCGCCCGGCTCGGTAAGGCAATAAGACGCGAGCTTTTCGCCCATCACCAATTCGGGACACCACTCATCGACCACCGATTGTTGGCAGTACTTGCCGATCATCGCAGTGGCCATATTGTGAATCGTCAGAAACGCGGCGGTGGTGGTGCATCCCTTCGCGAGCTCTTCCACGATCAGGC
Organism: Luminiphilus sp.; assembly: GCA_024638905.1. GTDB lineage: Bacteria > Pseudomonadota > Gammaproteobacteria > Pseudomonadales > Halieaceae > Luminiphilus. The sequence goes on along the minus strand of JAHEJH010000036.1, from coordinate 5,271 downwards.
TGGCATCCAGACGTCCCATACCCAGCCCACCCGCGGCTTCGGGGGTATACATGCCCATAAAGCCCAATTCACCGGCGGCCTTCAGCGCCTCCTTGGCAAAAACGGATTCCGCATCCCAATACGCGGCATGAGGCGCAAGCTCTTTCTCAGAGAAAGCCTTGGCGCTGGCTATATAAGCTTGCTGATCGTCGTTTAGTTCAAAATTCACTCAGGGTGCTCCAACCGCTCGGGCTATCGACACCGTGCGACGCGGGGTCAAAGGACCTCGCTTCGACGGCCACACAGTATAAACCGATTATCGCCCAACCCGGCGCTGCAATGTACCGGTGGAATCGATTGCAAGCCGCATCAATGCTCAGTTTTTTGGGGTGAGTTTGCTGGCGTGGGGCGGCTGGGCGGTTTACCCTATCGTCCTTAGTTTTGCTGGTGATTGGGGGAAAACCGTCATGTCGCAGGATAATGGTGACGCCAAGGCATTTATTGCCGATCTGGTCGCGCGATCACGCGCCGCACAAAAACAGATCGAGCACTATTCGCAGGAACAGGTCGATGCGCTGATCCGGGCCATGGTGTGGTCCGTGGCGCGGCCTGGTATGGCAGAAGAGATTGCCCAATTCACTATCGATGAAACCGAGCTCGGCAACTACGACGGCAAATTCCTGAAGATCCAGCGCAAAACCCGCGCCACTCTCCTCGACATCATTCACGACAAATCCGTTGGCATCATTGAGGAATACCCCGAGCGCAACATTCGCGTCCTCGCCAAGCCGCTGGGAGTAATCGGCGCACTGGCACCCTCGACCAACCCGGAAGCGACCCCCGTTATCAAAGGCATTCACGCCGTCAAAGGCAGGAATTCGATCATTGTTGCGCCCCACCCACGAGCCAAGCTGACCAACAAAAAAATCTGTGACCTGATGCGCGCCGCGCTGAAGAAAATGGGCGCACCCGAGGATCTGGTGATCGGCATCGAAACCCCTAGCCTCGAGACCACTAATGAATTGATGCGCCAGTGCGACCTGGTGCTCGCTACCGGGGGCGGTGCCATGGTGCACGCTGCCTACTCGAGCGGTTCACCTGCGCTGGGCGTTGGTGTGGGTAATGCGGTTATCACAGTGGATGACACGGCTGATCTCGACGCCGCGGCAGAGAAAATCCGCATCTCAAAGACGTTGGATCTGGCGGCATCGTGCTCATCGGATAACTCAGTGGTACTGCTTGATGGCATCTATGAACCCATGCTGGAAAAATTGAAGGCGCAGGGTGGTTATCTTTGTAACGAAGAAGAAAAAGCCGCGCTTCGCAACACCCTCTGGGATGAGGAGCTGCATCTGAATACGGCCATCGTGGCGCAACCTCCGGAGAAAATCGCCCAGATGGCGGGGCTTTCGATCCCGGAAGAGACGAAGTTCTTCATCGTGCAGGAAGACGGCTGGGGTCCTGAGCATCCCTTCTCGGGTGAAAAGCTGTCGGTGATTATGGCGCTCTACCGCGCGCGTGACATCGATCACGCCATTGAGCTCACACAGAATATTCAGGCCTATCAAGGTCAGGGCCACAGCTGCGGTATTTACTCGAACAATGATGAAAACATCATGAAGCTGGCCGAGAACACCTACACCTCTCGCGTCATGGTGAACCAACCGCAGGCAGCCTCTAACAGCGGTAATGTCTGGAACGGTATGCGGCAGACGTTCTCCCTGGGATGCGGTTCTTGGGGCGGTAACGGCACCAACAATAATATTTCGTGGCGTGATCTCATCAACGAAACCTGGGTTTCGATGCCGTTGGCGGAAGATAAGGTAATCCCCTCAGACGAAGAGCTGTTTGGCGACGTCATCAACCAGCTAGGGTAGAGCAAGCCAGTGTCGGATCAGGGCGGGCCAGTAGCGGATTCGGAGCTACCCGACCTGATGGATCCGGAGGTCCAGCAGTGCCCCTACGCGCTGTATCAAGCGCTTCGGCACAACACGCCGCTGTATCGCATGCCGTCCACCGGCTTCCATCTGGTCACCAGCTATGAGTTGGCGCGTGAGGTCATCAGGGCGCCGGACCAGTACGTGAGCAGCGTGAGCCCGATGGCGCTGGCCGATGAGGGCATCCCTCAGGAAATCATCGATATCTATGAAAATGACGGCTGGTTGCCACTGGCCTCCTGCTCCACATCAGACCCGCCGCAGCACACGCGGGTGCGCGGTTTTCTGGAGAAACTCTTTACTGCAGAGCGGGTCCGCGCCGCGACACCCGCCATCGACGCCATCGCTGAATCACTACTCGACGAGCTTGAAGGGCGGACGGAGGTTGAATTTATTCAGGACTTCGCGCACCCCCTTCCAATGATGGTCATTGCCGATTTACTGGGCGTCCCGCGCGCTGACATTGGCCAGTTCAAGATCTGGTCAGACGCCATTGTTGAGCCGTTCAGCATGATGGCCAGCAGAGAGCGGCGCATAGAGTGTGCCCGGCTGGTTGTTGAGATGCAGGCCTACTTCGCTGACATGGTGGCAGAGCGGCGCAAAAAACCGCGGGACGACCTGATCAGCGAGGCCATTGCCTACCGGGATAAGGACGGGGACGCCTTCACCATGCAGGAGTTGATGACCGTCATCACCATTGACCTCCTGGCCTCCGGCAACGAGACCACAACCGCAGCGATTGGCTCGGGTCTGAAGCTACTGATTGAAGACCGCGACGCGCTCAACAATGTGCTCGCCGAATCAGCGCTGATCCCGACATTAGCGGAAGAGATTCTGCGGCTGGAATCGCCGGCGCAAGGCATGTTCAGGCGCTGCGCTCACAGTGGCAATCTCGCGGGGGTCACTCTTGAGGAAGGTGAACTGCTGAATATTCGCTTTGGCGCAGCCAACCGCGATGAGGCGCAATTTTCAGAGCCGGATCGCATCGATCTGCAGCGAAAAAAAGCGGGCAGTCATCTCGCATTTGGCATGGGCCGGCATGTCTGCGTGGGTGCCGCGCTGGCCCGTCAAGAAATCATCAGTGCATTTCAGGCGCTCACCCGCCGTTATGACCGCTTCTGGTTGCTACCGGATCGTCCTGAACCGGTCTACCAACCCAGTCTCTTTGGGCGTAATTTGCTATCACTACACGTTGGGTGGTCGCCGCGCCGATAGCTTCGTCAACGCGCCATTTCTGCACGGAGATCGTGCGCTGAAAATCCTCTGCTATCAACTGTTGGCACCCGTGGAGCACCTCAACCTGTCACCGTGTTAACACCGCAATCAATTTAGACCCCGAGCCAGTCTCTGGAACGAGTGGTCACGCCGCGAGCGCCCCTCTAGAATGCCAATTCAAGCACTCACACGACATAAGAAGAGGAACCCATGAGTCGCATCAGCTTTGTACCGACCTCCGAGTGGAGTGAAGAACTCCGAACATTCGTCGCCGCCGACAGTGCGACAGAACTAGAGCTGGGTATCACAAGGATGCTCGCCCACTCACCGGAACTCGCAATGGGTTTGCTTGGCTTTGGCGGGGCCATGGTGACTAAACGGACGCTGCCTGAGCGTTTGATCGAGCTATTGAGATTGCGCGTGGCGTTTCATAACCAGTGCCGGAGCTGCATGGCAATCCGCTACCGCGCAGCCAATGCTGACGTCTCCGAAGACGATGTCTGTAGCTTGGAACAGCCACATGAAGCGGAGTCTCTCAACGATCGGGAACGCCTTGCGGTTGAACTGGGCGACCGATTCGCCTGCGATCATTTATCCATCGATGGGGCATTTTTTGAGCAGCTTAAAGCGCTCTTTTCAGAAGCCGAAATTGTGGAGCTACTGATGCATTGCGCGCTCTATGTGGGAGTGGGCCGACTAGCCGCGGTGCTCGATATGACCGAGGACCTTCCTGAGGGTTTCAATTTGCCCTTCGGCCACGGTAATCACGTCACGCCGACATCGGGTGACCCGGTGGTGGTGAGGTAAGCAGGGTGGCGATGACTTTCACTGGGTATCGGGGCATCGCCAACGATCACCCTTCTGGGCTCCTGGCTAGAAGGCATGACAGTCTGCGGGTCGGACTGATCCTCTTCGCGCTATTGAGCACAGTACTGGTCGCGTCCCGCGCTTTAGCCGCACCCTATCAAGGATGGTCACTGCCCGGCGCGGACGAGGGAGGTGGGCACTTCAGTCACGCGACACAAATCACCCCGGACAATGTTGGGGAACTGGAGATCGCGTGGACGCATCGCTCGGGGGACTTCAGAGAGGGCGAGAATTTCATCGGTGGATTAAGCGGCGAGGCGCCACTGCAGTCGTCCTGGCAGGCCACACCGGTGCTCATCGAAGATCACTTGTATCTCTGCACCCCTTTTAACCGCATTTTGGCTATTCATGCCGAAACCGGGATAGAGCGCTGGTCCTATTCCCCCGACATCGACCTGGAAAGCTTCCCTATGCCGCGTTGTCGGGGCGTGACCCAATGGACTGACGAGCGCGTCCCACCGACCGAGCCTTGCCATCGTGTGGTCATTGCGCCGCTCATGGATGCGCGGGTGCTTGGCCTGGACGCGGTTACCGGTCAGACCTGCCCGTTTGGTGAGGTGGCGGAACTCGACCTCAGTAAAGGCCTTGGCCCCTATGAGGCCGGGTTCTACATGCTGAATACCCCGCCGGCAATTACCGGCAATACGTTGATCACCGGCGGCTCGGTGGCAGACAACATCACCACCGCCGTCCCCAGTGGTGTGGTGCGCGCCTACGATTTAACCACCGGTGCACTGTTGTGGGCCTGGGAGCCCATTGTCGCCGTTGAACCGTCGACCTCTGCCGCAGCTGGGAGCGATAGCGATGATAAAGTCCCGTCCTCAGACAGGGCCACAGATCAGCGCTATCAGCAGGGCACGACCAATTCCTGGTCCTACCTGTCGGTCGATCCTCAACTGGGGCTGGTCTATGTCCCCACGGGCAATACGTCGCCGGACTACTACGGGGGCCACCGCGGCAACCTGGATTACTACTCGAGCTCGGTAGTGGCCTTGTCGATCGCCACGGGAGAAGTGGTGTGGCACTTCCAAACCGTGCATCACGATATCTGGGATTTCGACGTGCCCTCCCAGCCGACCCTGTTTGAAGCAGAGATCGAAGGCCGCGAGGTCAAGGGCTTGGCCCAAACCACTAAGCAGGGCTATGTCTTTCTGCTGGATCGGGTGACAGGTGAGCCGCTGTTCCCGGTCGAAGAGGCGCCGATGCCGCAGGGGACCGTGCCGGGCGACTATACGTCCCCCACCCAGCCAGTCCCCACCAAGCCTCGCTCGTT
>JAHEJH010000248.1 GCA_024638905.1 Luminiphilus sp. | reverse complement strand
CATCGGGATCTTTTAAGTGCAGGTCTCGAGCGGGATCGGAGCGCTTCTCCGACAAAGGATCCAAGCCCACAGTCCTCACGTTGACAAGGCCCAGGTGACTTACCAGCTCGTCCCGATAGGCCAGCGTTTCATCAAAGTGAAAACCGGTATCGATGAAGATGACCGGCGCGTCGGGCGCGACCTCCGCAATGAGATGGAGCAATACCGCACTTTCGGCGCCAAAGCTCGTCACCACACCGACGTCTCCGAAGGGTTTGTGCGGCGCGTACACCCAAGAGAGAAACTCCTCAGTGGCGAGCCCCGCCAGCGCGTGGTACTGCCGGTTAAAATCGACAGGAAGGTAGTGATTTATCACTGGGTTAGGCTGCATCGGCCACCTCATACAAAGCTGATTTAAAGGGCGACGTCCCCAAGCGCTTTACGGTTTCGCTAAACACCTCATCGGAACCAAGACGCAGTGCGAGGTAAGCCCCGAACAAGCGATCCAGAGCAAGCAGTAGTTCTGGCTCCGAGAAGCCTGGGCCCATCTTTTCTCCCAGTGCCGCACCCATGCCCACGCGCCCACCCAACGTGATCTGATAGTTCTCCACGCCGGCTTTATCCAGCCCCAAAATGCCAATGTCGCCGACGTGATGATGACCACAGGCATTGATACAGCCTGAAATCTTGATCTTAAGTGGACCCAACTCCGGCTCTAGATGCCGGTAACGCATAGCGATCTGCTGCCCGATGGGAATGGACCTTGCTGTCGCGAGGGCGCAGTAATCCATGCCCGGGCAGGCGATCAGGTCAGATACCAAGCCAATATTGGGCGTCGCAAGGCCCTCTCGCTTCAGCCGATCGAAAACCGCCATCAGGTCTGACTGAGCCACGTGTGGTAACACGATATTCTGCTCGTGGCTGACCCGAAGCTCCGCAAAGCCACTCTGCTCCGCCAATTCCGCCAACACGCGCATCTGTGCCGCGCTGGCGTCCCCCGGGGCCTGCCCGTGGGCCTTTAAGCTCACCGTGACGGAGGCATAACCCTCTTGCTTGTGCGGCGTCACATTCTGGGCCACCCAAGCCTTGAAATCAGACTGGTTATTCACCGCGTCCCAATACGGGGCGACATCCCGAGTGGGTAGCAAAGGTGTGGCGAAATCTGACTTTAAACGCTCAAGGCGACCGATAAGGTGCTGATCAAATGTATCAATAATGCGTGGCAACACCTTCTCTACCGAGCTTTCAAATGATTTTATACCGACACTTTGCAACAGAATCTTGATGCGAGATTTGTATTTGTTATCACGCCTCCCCGCGAGATTGTAAACCGTGAGGATGGCCTCAATATGCGGCAACAGCTCGGCTATCGAGACACGCTCGAAGACCAATGAACCGACCACCGGGGTCCTGCCCAGACCGCCACCAACATAGATATCAAAGGCCGGCCCGCCGTCGCCTGTCACCAATCTGAGCCCAATATCGTGGGCTTTAACCAGCGCCCGGTCCTGCTGCCCGGCACTAATCGCAATCTTGAACTTCCGGGGCAGGAACTGAAACTCGGGGTGATCAGTCGACCATTGGCGGATCCACTCCGCGTATGGCCTAGGGTCATCGACCTCATCCAACGCAGCGCCTGCAAAATGATCAGTGGTGACGTTACGCACGGTATTGCCGCTGGTTTGGATGGCGTGCATATCCAAACCAGCCAGCGCCTCCAGGATATCGGGCGTGTCTACCAGCTTCGGCCAGTTGAACTGGATATTTTGACGGGTGGTGAAGTGCCCGTAGCCTCTGTCCCAGCGCTCAGAAATGTCTGCCAGCCCGCGCATTTGCGCAGCAGAGAGCGTGCCGTAGGGTATGGCGACGCGCAGCATGTACGCGTGTAACTGCAAATACACGCCATTCATTAGCCGCAGGGGCTTGAACTCCTCCTCGGTTAACGTGCCCGTGAGCCGTCGGGATACCTGATCACGATACTGCGCGACCCGCTCCTGCAGGAAGGCCTTATCGAACTCACTGTACTGATACATCGGCCTCTCCCGTTAACGAGGGAAAAACATACTCACCCGGACCATTTGCGCGCATGGCTTCTCGGTAATGGCGAGCAACCGTTTGTGTCGCCCGTAGCGCTACCCCCACTAGCTCAATCCCTATCACCTGCGCGGGGTCGTTCACTTTCACCGCCACCGCACTGGCCTCCTCCAGGCTCTGGAATAGATGGGCGGATGCGAGTGCTTCTACCCATGCGTGATTTTCGTCTAGGTACAAGACATGCCCCGCCAATAGGCAATTGGCGCTCACCACAACAGGTGCGTCAAGCCGAGCCAACTGCTGCACCCCCAGACCGATGCTTCACAGCTAGGTCGCTGAAGCCTTGCTTCGCCAGTGTGCCGGCAATGCCGACCAAGATGATCAACGGGCCATTGAAACTCTGCTGGTCTAACTGCTCAGCGAACTGACCGAGGTCACTAACAAAGGCGCGCTGAGTGGGCAGCGAGACGCTCTCAATACAGGTTACGGGTAGGTGTCGATCCGCACCGTGCATGAGCAGCCGGCCCTGCAGAAAAGTCGCGGTTTTACGTCCCATATAGACCGCCAGAGATTGCCCAGAGCGCACCAGCTGCTGCCACTCGTGCTCAGCAAAGCCCTCAGCGTCGTGCGCGGTCAAAAAGGTGGTACCGGAGTTCCTGTGTCGTCGAGTGAGAGATACCTGCAACGTGGCTGCGGCTGCGGAAGCAGCCGTAATCCCGGGGACCACTTCGGTGGTTATTCCGGCGTTAGCCGCTGCCTCTAACTCCTCATCCAGCCTGCCAAAAAGGCCGGGGTCGCCACCCTTCAAGCGCACGACAAACGCACCCCTCGTTGCTTCTCTAATCAGATGCGCGTTGATCTCGTTTTGACTGACGGCGGGCCCAAATCCTTTCTTACCGACGCTGATAAACTTAGCTTCCCGGCGAGCCAGCTCCAGAACTTCACTGCCTACCAAACGGTCATACACCACCACATCAGCCTCATGGATCAAGCGTCGGGCTTTCATAGTGAGCAACTCGGGGTCGCCAGGGCCCGCACCGACAAACGCGATTTGTCCCTCAGGCGGCGTAAGCTGTTCGTGCTGCGAAAGAAGCGGTTGAAGGCTCAGCGCGAGCTCCCGCTCCGAGGTTTCGGAATGAGGCAACGCCAACTTGAAGAAAGCCTTCCAGAACTGTCGGCGCGGCCTGCCGGGAGAGAGCGCCTCACTCACTCGCTGTCGGAAACATTGGGCAGCGCGCGCCAGGCGACCCAGATGCTGGGGCAGCATGGCCTCGACATCCGCTTTGATCTGCCTCGCCAAGACAGGCGCCGTCCCCTCTGTGCCAATGGCTACAACGACCGGGTCACGATCTACTATGGCGGGGGTGATGAAGTCACACTCTTCGGGCTCATCCAGCACATTGACCCAGGCGCCGGCCTGTCTCGCCCACTCTGCAAGCTGTCTGTTAGCCGCCTCGTTATCAGAGGCCGCGTAAACCAACCTCACGCCCTCGAGATCAGCCGCGGTGCAAGGCCGCGTCTCCAGCGTGAGCCGCAGCTGATCCGCCCACTCACGCATCGCCTCCGTCGGCGCCTCACTGAATAAAGTCACCGC
>JAHEJH010000026.1 GCA_024638905.1 Luminiphilus sp. | reverse complement strand
AGCAGCTGCCCGCGCGTCATCCAGCCCAAGGCGTCGAAGCCAATATGGGCATCAGGCTCGCGGAAAAACTCCGCGACAAACCGGAGCACGCCGTAGCCAATGAGGAAAGCGGCGGATACCGCCCAGGCGGGTCGGGGCCTGCGGCTAAACCACAGCAACACCAGAAACAGCAAACAACCCTCCAGCGCGAACTGGTAAAGCTGGGAGGGGTGGCGAGCGAGTGCCAGCGGGTCGTTGGGGAATATCATGGCCCAAGGGACGTCTGTTGGCCTGCCCCATAACTCCTGACCAATGAAGTTACCGAGTCTTCCCAGCGCCAGGCCCACCGGCGTCAGCGGCGCGACAAAATCCATCAACTGGCCCCACTGAATGCCGCGCTGGCGGGCAAACAAGGCCATGGCCGCCAACACGCCCAGAAGACCCCCATGAAAGGCCATGCCACCCTCCCAGACGCGAAACAGCCACAGCGGGTCAGAAACCAAGCGCTCAAAACCATAAAAAAGGGCGTATCCCGTGCGCCCACCCAACACCACGCCGATCGCCGCATAGAAAATGAGGTCATCGACTTGATCTCTCTTTAGGGGGGAATGAGGCTGAGCGCTTCTCAGGCGCGCCAACCACCAGGCAAATGCCAGACCACCGATATAGGTCAGGCCATACCAGTGCACCTTGATCGGGCCCAGCGCCAGCGCCACCGGATCTATGTCTGGGTAGGGCAGCACCTACACCGCGCTCCCGCGACGCAGGAAAATATCCAGACCGCGATCACCCAGTGCTTGATCCAGCGCGCTCACGACTTCCTGTGCCGATCTCAAAGGGCGCAGGGTTGCCATTAACTGTGCCAGTTCGTCCCTGCTGAATGCGCTCAATACGCGCTTGATCACCGATAAACTCCCTGCATTCATGGACAGTTGATCAAAACCCATCGCCACCAGCAGCGGCGCCGCACGCGGATCACCTGCCAGCTCGCCACAAATGCTGACCGACTTATCGTGCTGATGCGCCGCATCAATAATGTCGCGCAACGCAGCCAGCACAGCGGGGTGTAAGGCCTGATACAAATCCGCCACCCGCGCGTTGCCTCTGTCAACGGCGAGCAGATACTGGGTCAGATCATTGGAACCCACCGAAAGGAAATCCGCTTCCTCCGCCAGCGGACCCGCTAGATATACAGCGGCGGGCACTTCAATCATCACGCCGATGGGGGGCAGATCCGCGCTGAAACCCTCGCTCATGACCTCGCTATGGCAGCGCAAAATTAACTCCCTCGCAGATCGCAACTCATCTATCGCAGTCACCATGGGGAGCAAAATACGCAGGTTATCCAGCCCCTCGTTGGCCTTGAGCATAGCGCGCACCTGCGTCAGAAAAATCTCCGGGTGGTCGAGGGTCACTCGGATGCCGCGCCAACCCAGAAAAGGATTAGATTCCTCAATCGGGAAATAGGGGAGCGCCTTGTCGCCACCGATATCCAGCGTTCGCATGGTCACGGGAGAAGGATGCAGAGCCTCCAGCTGCTCGCGATACAGCTGACGCTGCTCCTCCTCACTGGGAAACCGGTCGCGCAGCAGAAAACTCACCTCGGTGCGATACAACCCGACACCCTCTGCGCCAAACTCCCGAGCGCGCTGCACATCGGCTGCGACACCGGTGTTGACCCACAGCGGCACAGCATGCCCATCAGAGGTTGTCGCCGGCTGCTCAGCCAACGGAGCTAGCTCCTCGAAAAGCGCCTCATCCTCGGCCAGTAGTCCCTCGAATCGCGACAGCAAATCAGGATGGGGGTTCACATAGACCCGGCCGTTATAGCCATCGACAACCAGGCGCCGATCAGGCAACTGCTTAAGCGGCAGGTCCTCCACGCCCACAACGGCCGGAATGCCCATCGCTCTCGCGAGTATGGCGGTATGGCTATTGGCGCTGCCGCGCATCGACACAATGCCTACCAACTTTTCCCGCGGAATTTCTCCCAACGCTGAGGCGGTAAGCTCCTCGGCCACCAGCACCGTCGCATCGGGATAATCGATCTCCTGACGGTTCGCGTCCTGCAAGTACCCCAGCACCCGGGTGCCAAGATCGCGGACGTCCACTGCGCGCTCGCGCAAATAAGAATGCTCCATACGTTCAAAATGACGAATGTGGCGGAGCATGACCTGGCTCAGTGCGCCCTGCGCCCACTCACCGGCTTTGATCAGCGCGGCCACCTCTCCGCCCAGTGCGGAATCGCCCAGAATGCTCAGATAAACGCCAAACAAAGCGCGATCTTCAGGACCCAGCTCGTCTTCGAGGTTCTCAGCAACCTGCTGAATATCGCTGCGAACGCTCGCCAGCGCCTCTCTGAAGGCCTTCAGCTCAGCCCGGCGATCCGATGATTCCCTCGACGGCACCGTTTGCAAGTCGGCATGGGGCGAAACCCAGGCTGCTATACCAATGCCGATCCCCGAGCACGCGGCCACCCCTGACAGGCGCGCGCCGCCCTCCGCGTCCTCCGGCACCGTCGCCGACTCACGGATCACACCCGCCAGCTCTGCGTGTGCGATCAGGCCTGCCAGCTGCGCTGACACGGTAATCAGGAAAGCCTCTTCGTCTTCCGAAAACCGGCGGTGATCGCCCTGCTGCACCACTAAGACACCCAGCAGATCGCGCTGATGCACAATGGGTGCGCCTAGAAAGGCGTTAAAAGGCTCCTCGCCCAGGCCCTCAACCAACTGAAACTGGGGGTGCGCACTGGCATCGTCCAAATTCAGCGGTTCTTCGCGGGTGGCAACCCAACCCACCAAGCCCTCATCGAAACCCAGCCCGAACTGACCGACCTTCTCTGAGTTCAAGCCCTCGGTCGCACGAAAGACCAGCTGTTGTTTGGCTTTGTCGTGCAGGTAAATCGTGCAGACATCAGTGTGCATCGCGGCTCTGACTTGAGCCACGATCAGCGCGAGCGCGTCTTCAAGGGAGTCCGCAGCGTTCACGTCCTGAATCAGGCGTCGAAGCACCTCAAGCATTAACGCTGTCTCCTGCGTCTGCGTTGAGCGCGTGACTTTGGCGCCAAACGACCTGCCAGCTGGCTCAATGCCTGCCGGTATACCGCCTGCTTGAAGTCCACAACGGCAGTCACGGGATACCAGTAACTCACCCACTTCCAATGATCGAACTCGGGGTCGTCGTGGGCCGCCAGATTGATATCGCTCTCAGCGCCTGTGAGACGCAGCAAAAACCAAATCTGCTTCTGGCCAATACAGACGGGGTCCTCGGTTTTGCGAATGAATCGCTTGGGCAGGCGATAGTGAAGCCAGCCTTGGGTGCGACCCAACAGCTCGACGGACTCCGGGCGCAGCCCTACCTCTTCCTCCAGCTCTCGGTACATCGCCGCCTCAGGGCTCTCATCGCGGTTCATGCCGCCCTGGGGAAACTGCCAGGAGTCACGGCCATTGATGCGACGACCCCATAAAACCTGATCGTCGTCATTACAGACCACAATTCCCACGTTGGGGCGAAAGCCGTCGCGGTCAATCACGCGTTCTTTGTCTTCTGCTTGCTCCAAAATCGCTTTCCGGAAGTTGATCAGATAGTGGCCCGGGATTGAGGCAAGGGCCTTCTATCCGTATTCTTCCACACATCCTCCTTTGACGGCACGTGGGGAGACATTTTTCTTCGATAGCGAATCGGGCCACCCTATGGCACTGGCGATATTTGACCTCGACAACACGCTGCTGGCGGGCGACTCCGACCACCGATGGGGCGAGTTTTTATGCGATGTCGGCTTGGTTGAGGCAGACACCTTCCGGCTCAAAAACGACGCGTTTTACGCCGACTACCAGTCGGGCCAGCTTGATATGACGGCCTACCTCGACTTTGTACTCGAGCCGCTGACCGGGATGGCGCGATCAGCCGTCCGGTCGCTGCAGCGGCAATTCGTCACGGAGTGCATTGAACCGATGCTGCTCGACAAAGCGTTTGATCTGCTTAACGAGCACCGTATCAAAGGAGATACGCTACTCATGATGACCGCCACCCATGCAGTGGTGGCTGAGCCGGTGGCAGCGAGGCTAGGATTTGAGCACTGGCTCGCTAGCGGGGTCGGCATACAGGACGAATGCTATACCGGCAAAGCCCAGGGCAGCCCCTGCTTTCGGGAGGGCAAGGTCAGTCATCTCGCCGCTTGGCGGCAGCGCCACCCCGAGGCCGAAGACCCCGCCAACAGCTGGTTCTACTCTGACTCTCACAATGATCTGCCGCTGCTGAGTGCAGTGGGGCATCCGGTAGCCGTGGACCCCGACGACACTCTCCGCTCACACGCTGAGACCAATCAGTGGCCGATCATGTCACTGCGCTAGCGTCAGGCAATGTCAATGAGCGAGGGGGATTCACCCGCCGAGGTAGTAGCGATCACCGTCAGTCACCCGGGTAAGGTGGCATAACCACGCAGCGTGCTCCGCGAGAACAGAGCTCAGCTGAGCGCCTGCCCCATGAACCAGCGTTTCATCCAGGCCTGTTGATCCACCAGACCCAGTCCAATATTGCGCGCAATGACTGTCAGCGGGTTCCGGCTGCCAAAGCCGCGCTTGAATCCCTCCATCGCAGCCATCATGGCGAGATTTTCAGTCTTTCTCTGGCGCTGATAGCGCTTGAGCACGACCGGGCTGTCGACCCCCAAACCTTTGGCTTTACCCGCTGCCAGCTCTTCGGCCAGCACCCTGACATCGCTGAGACCCAGATTGATACCCTGGCCTGCGAGCGGGTGAATACTGTGCGCAGCGTCCGCCACCAGCACCAAGCCCTCATCGATGTAGTCAACCGCATGAGACTGCCTGAGAGGAAAGCTCGCTCTTGGACCCACAGCGAGCGCCTGCGGCGCATCATGTCCCAGCGCGCGATTCAGCGCAGAGACAAATGCCTCATCCGACAGCGCCGCGATCCGCTCGTGCTGCGCCTCATCCAGTGACCAGACGATGGCCACTTTGTCTTCGTCAGCGAGTGGTAGCAAAGCGAGCGGACCACTGTCGAGGAAGGCCTGCCAGCAGGTGTCTTGATGACGGGATGCCAGTGCCACGGTGCCCACGATAGCGCTCTGCTCATAGCTCCATTGCCGCGTTGGCATGGCCGCCCACTCGCGCACTCTTGAGCGCGCACCGTCCGCCCCCACGGTAAGCGGCGCGCAAAAGGTCGATCCTTCCCCACAGCGAATTTCCCAGCCAGAATCGGTGTGCGTCATGTCGTCCATGGCACACTCCCATAGCACCTCGACACCGGGGCAGGTTTCCGCACATTGCAACAGTGCCTGCAGCGTCAGCCGGTTCTCAACAATGTGTCCGAGATAGGGGGCATTTACCTCGCTGGCGTCGAAGCCGATACGACCGCTGCCGTGGCCGTCCCACACCTTCATGCCGGTGTAACACCCCGTGCGGCGCGCGGGTATCGCTGACCAGGCTCCCAGCCTCTCCAGAAAAGCGATCGATACCGGTGTCAGTGCGCTGACACGCAGGTCCCAGTCAGCAATAGCTCTATCGGCCGTGGGTGGCAGCGGGCGCTTGGCGCCATCGATTACCGTGACACGGAACCCCTCCCGCCCCAGCGCAGTGGCCAGTGAAAGGCCCGCGACCCCCGCGCCCACAATCAGGATATCGGGATGTGTCATGGCCCGCTCAGCCTAGTCACCCGAGAGAACCGCGGGAATTGCGCTGACCGGTGCCAAGGTTGGCAACCCGGGCACGCGCTGCAGGAACCAGATCGAGCAGGGCCAACGACAGATTTCTCGGTGCATCAAGCAGCGGGCCCCGGCGATTGAATAGCGTCGCCAACAGGTCCGTACTTCTTGTAATAAAGTGCTGCTCGTCAGTGGCGTGCTCAAGGTAATGATTCAAACTACCCAACTGGCCAATGGGTTGACCTTCGCGCACCGCTATCGCCAACTCAGACGCCAACAGCCCCGCCTCCCGTAACGAGAGGTTGAGACCCTGTCCTGCCACCGGGTGCAGCGTGTGCGCCGCATTCCCCACCAGAAGAAATCCTGATCGATATTGCTCAGAGGCATTGAGACGCACCAGCGGCCACTGGTTGCGCTGCCCCACATCGCTGACTCGGCCGAGTCGCCAACCGAAGGCGTTCTGAAACGCGGAGATAAAGGCTTCGTCCCCCAAGTTGCCAAGGGTCTCGATCTCTTTATCCGGGACCGACCACACCACATTAAAGCGCTGCTCTGATCGCGTCAGAGACGGCAGTGGTAGCACCGCCAGGGGACCATGGGACGTGAAGCGCTCGAAGGCACGCCCCTGCTGCGCTCCGGGAAAGCTCGCATTGAATACCACCGCGTGATTGCCGGTGGGACGCTCCTCCACACCGATACCGAGCCCTTCAAACCACGTCTCGGCAACACCTGCAGCGAGCAGCACCAGATCTGCAGTGAGTCGCTCGCCATCGTCGGTCTGCACGGCCGGCCTCTCCGCACCAGCCTCCAGCGAAACACAGCGGACAGGCGCGCGGACGGTCACACCCAATTGTTCAGCGCGTGCTAGCAGGGCACGCCCGAGCTCGTGATTCTCCACCACATAACCCAATGCTGGTACGTCGAGCTCTTCGGCCGTCATCACAGTGCTGCCAAAGTGACCACGATGGGATACATGGATATCGCCGATCGCACCGGTGTGCGACGCCAGCGCGGACCAAAGCTCCCAGCGGTTCAAAAGCGCTACCGAATGTAGGTTCAACGCTGAACCCCGAGTATCCATGGGGTTGGGTGTTCCCGATCGAAAGGGATGCGCTTCCAATAAGGTGATGTCCAAGGTCGGGGTCTCTGTCGCCAGCGCAATCGCGAAGGAGAGGCCCGCCAGACCTCCCCCGAGAATCAGGACTTGCTGCCCGTCGCTCATGACGCCTCGGACATCAGTGCCTCAATCTCATCCGCGCGCTTGGGCACATCAGCAGTGAGTACGTCGCAGCCGGTTTCTGTCACCGCCACGTCGTCTTCAATACGAATGCCAATGCCGCGCCAGCGCTTAGCGACCTTGGTGTTGTCGGCCGCAATATAAATACCGGGCTCAATAGTCAGCACCATCCCGGGCTCGAGCTGCCGCCAGCGCCCGTCGATGCGGTAGTCGCCGACATCGTGCACGTCGAGGCCCAGCCAGTGACCTGCGCGATGCATGTAAAAGTCCCGGTAGGCCTCTGCCTTGATCAACTCCCGCTCCTTTCCCTTCAACAAGCCCAGCTTAATGAGGCCCCGTGTGATCACGCGCACCGTGGCATCGTGGGGCTGATTCCAGGTGTTGCCAGGGCGCACCTTGGCAATCGCGGCGCGCTGTGCCTCGAGTACCAGGTCATATATCGCCCGCTGTTCTGGAGAAAATTGGCCGCTGACCGGGAAGGTTCGTGTGATGTCGGCAGCGTAGCCCTGATATTCGCAACCGGCATCAATCAGCACCAGATCGCCGGTCTTCATCCGCGACGCATTTTCTGTGTAATGCAGCACGCAGGCATTGGCGCCCGATCCGACAATGGAGTTATAGGCTGCAAATCGCGCACCATGCTCTGAGAAAGTGTGCTGGATCGCCGCCTCAAGATGGTACTCGTATCGCCCGGGCTGGCACTCCTGCATGGCCCGCACATGTGCCGCCGCGCTGATTTCCCCCGCCTTTCTCATGACGCGAATTTCCGCTGCAGATTTGATCAGGCGCTGCTCATGTAGCAGAAAAGCCAGATCGGTAAAGTCAGCCGGTGGCGCCGCTCCAGAGCGCACCAACCTGCGGATTTGGTTCACCCACCCCATCACGCGTTGATCAAACACATCGTCGTGACCCATGGAGTAATAAATGCGTTGCGTACCCTCGATCAAGCCGGGGAGGATTTCGTCGAGATCGTCTATCGGAAAGGCGTCATCAACCCCGAGATAGGCAACCGCACCCTCCGGGCCAAGGCGGTAGCCGTTCCACAGCTCCATCTCCGGGTCGCGCTCTCTGCAGAACAAGACAACTTGACCCTGTCGACGCCCGGGCACCAACACAAGCACTGCATCGGGCTCTTCAAAGCCTGTGAGATAGAACAAATCGCTATTCTGGCGGAAGGGATATTCTGTATCGCGGCTGCGGGTCACCTCGCGCGCACCGGGAATGATTGCAATGCTCTGGCGATCCATCATCGCCATCAGTTTTTTGCGGCGGCGGGTAAATTCAGCTTTGGAGATTTTCACTGTTGCCTTCCTGTAAAGATTGCGCCTCATTGACGATGTTAATCGCCGCAAAGCGAATGTATTCGATGATGTCTTCGAGTTGACGCTCTGCGTCTTCAGAGTCGCCCTCCTCGGTGTCGATCTGGGCAATCGCCGCCATATCCTTGAGCGCCTCTGCAGTCATGGTCGGGATGGGTTCACCCGCCGCCTCTCTGAGCGTAATGCCCTGGGTAAATCCCGATAAGAACCCCCGGCTCCATTCAGAAATCGACAGCAGACGCTCCTCCAGCGAGCCGTCGTCCTCCGGCAGCAAGGGCTGAAAGGTATAGTCAGCATCCTGTATCGCCGACAAGGTCGCCAGGCTCAGGCGAGAGACAAAATCGACAAGGTCACCCGTGAGATCAACGGCAAGCGCTTGCTCCAACGCAGCAACCGTCGCCGAAAAATGATGGTCCGTGTGCGGGCTGAATCCCGCCCCTAACAAACCGGACATCGCACCATGTAGCGCAGAGGGATTCACTGTCAGGCCGACGTTGAAAAGACTATCCGCCGCATCTTCCCAGGACGGCATATCTTCAAAGGCGCCAAGTGCATCAAGTAACACGGTGAGAACGTCCTCGGTTGAAATAAACAACAGGCTGTGAGCGTTGAGCCGCGCTGACTCGGATTCACCCGACCAGCGGACAGATCGCATTGACCCAGCGAAACAACGGGCATTATAGTGCTGGCTTGCTCCTAACACAGTGTACCTTCCGTGGCTGACAACCTCATCCAGGCGCTAGAAAAAAAAGTAAATGACCTGATCGAACTCAGCCGCGAGTTGAATCGTGAAAATCGCGCTCTGAAGCTTCGTGCTGCAGAGCTGCAAAGAGAGCGCAGAGAGCTGCTGGAGCGACAACGACTTGCCAGCGAGCACGTAGAAAATTCGCTTGCCAGACTGCGCTCTTTGGATGGTAGCGCGTGAGTCGGCCCAACACCGTCAGCGTCGATATCCTCGACAAGGAATATCAGGTGGCGTGCCCTCCCGACGAGGAAGCCGGGTTGACCCAGGCGGCACGATATCTGGATCAACACATGCGCGATATTCGCTCAACCGGCAAGGTTATCGGGCTAGAGCGCGTTGCCATCATGGCGGCATTGAATATTAGCCACGAACTGCTGGCGCTTAAGACCGGGGACAACCCCATCGAGACCAGTGAGGAGCAGGAGCGACTTTCCGCGCTGAACAGTCAGCTCGATGAGGTGCTTTACCAGCTCCGACAACTTGAGATTAACTGAACCTCTCATTGGGCTATACTGGGACCGGCCTGAAGTATTCGCCAGACGATTTGTCCTCGAGCCGATAATGCAGTACCCGGAGGTCACTTCCGCGACTGTTGAGCAAGCCTGGCCAGAACCGGGAAGCCTGAAGTCGCGTGGTGGTCACCACCTTGAGCCGCAAGGGTTCAAGGGCCTATTCGTCAGCGGTACCGCGGGTCATTTTTTTCCCGCTCCTCTCGTTCCTAGAACATCTGCACATCGATGCAGCTCCCATGACCGACACCTCTGACACGGCGCTAGAAAAACGCAGTCTGCGACGACGCCTGCGGTCAAACCGAGATGCATTGACTGCGGCCCAGCGGGCCGACTGCGCGAAACACGCCCTAGAGCATCTGGTTACTTGGGGGCCCTGGACCACCGCCACACTGGTTGGCAGCTATCTGCCACATGAATCGGAATTTGATCCCACGCTTTTGGCACAGGCAGCGCGTGCTCGAGGTGCTGACATTGTCTGCCCGCGGGTGAACGGCAAATTCATGTCATTTCACGATTGGCAGGTGGGTGACGGCACGGAGGAAACCATTGGCGGCGTTCTGCAACCGCTGGCGGCGGCCACGGCTGTCGATGCAGCCACCATTGATCTATTCCTGACGCCCCTGTTGGGGTGCGGCGATAGTGGTATGCGGCTGGGGTACGGCGGCGGCTTTTACGACCGACTGTTTGCGCAGGTTGGTGGTCTTAGACTAGGAGTGGGTTTTGCGCTGCAGCGCGTGAGCGACTGGGAGAGCGAAGCGCACGATCAGCGACTGGACGGATTTTTGAGCGAAGAAGGCCTGACCTTGTTCGCATAAATTCAGAGGGGCCTTCGACTTGATTAATGTGAGGACAGGCATGCTGCCCGAGATCTAAATTTGCTCTGCTGGGCCAAGGTATTCGCGGTAAGCGGGGTTGTCGGTCTCCTCCCAAAAACGGTATCCCAACCGATTCAGCGCTTTTCTCAGGGCGGCACGTTTGCCCTCGGGCACCTGCATGCCCACCAGAATGCGCCCGAAAGCAGCACCGTGATTCCGGTAATGGAACAGTGAAATACTGTATTCGTTGCCAAGCACCGTAAGGAACTGGAGCAGGCTACCCGGCCGCTCCGGAAACTCCACCCGAAAAACCATCTCATCATTGATGTCCTCGGAGAGGCGTCCGCCCACCATATGCCTCAGGTGCAACTTGGCCGTCTCGTTATCGGTCATATCCAACACCCGATAACCCTTTTCTCTCAGCGCATCCTGCAAGGCATCCAGACTCTCATCCCCCGGCGTGACGGTGAGACCGACAAACACTCTCGCCTCGGTAGCCGTCTCGTATCGGTAGTTGAACTCGGTCACATTGCGCTTGCCGATGGCATTACAAAAAGCCTTGAAGGCACCGGGCCGCTCCGGGATCGTCACGCTGAGCACCGCCTCGCGCCGCTCACCAATCTCTGTCCGCTCTGAGATGTAGCGCAGCCGGTCAAAGTTGGTATTAGCGCCGCTGACGGTCGCCGCCATCGAAGCGCCCGTTACATCGTGTTCCGCCGAGTACTTCTTCATGCCGGCTACCGCTAGCGCGCCCGCCGGCTCGGCAATCGCGCGGGTATCCTCGAAAATGTCTTTCACTGCGGCACAGATTTCATCGGTGCTCACCGTGATCACGTCATCAACGCACTCGCGAATGAGCCGAAAGGTCTCCTTACCGACCTGTGCCACTGCGCAACCATCGGCGAAAAGCCCCACCTCGCGCAGCGTGACGCGACGACCTTTTTCCAAGGCAGCCTGAACACAGGCAGCGTCCTCCGGCTCCACGCCGATAATTCGGGTGTGTGGCCAGACATATCGCAAATAGGCAGCCATGCCGGCCAGCAATCCGCCACCGCCGCAACAGACAAACACATAGTCCAGCGGCTGCTGGGCTTGTCTTACCAGCTCAACTGCCACTGTACCCTGACCGGCAATCACGTCGGGGTCATCAAAGGGGTGAATAAAGCTGAAGCCTTCCGATTCTGTTAGCGCCCGGGCGCGCACCGCAGCCTCATCAAAAGAGTCACCATGCATGACCACCTTAGCGCCCAGCGCCTTAACCGCATCCACCTTGATCAATGGCGTGGTGACGGGCATGACGATCGTTGCTTTAATCCCCAGCTTAGAGGCCGCTAGCGCAACGCCTTGTGCGTGGTTGCCAGCCGAAGCGGCCACGACGCCCGCGGCTCGGGCGGCTTCGTTGAGGTTAACCATCTTGTTATAGGCGCCACGACACTTGAAGGAAAAGACCGGCTGCAAGTCCTCCCGCTTCAGGAAGGCCTGATTGCCCAGACGCCCCGATAGCAGCGGCGCGGCATCCAAAGGCGTCTCCCGCGCGACGTCGTAGACCTGCGCGTTGAGAATGCGTTTGATGTAGGACTGTGCCATCTGCTCAGTGTGCCGCCGAAAAACCCGAGATCATACGGCCTAGGGGCCAGCAACACACGGTCGGTACTTGGCAAAATGCCCACTCAGCGTGTGATGGAGGCCTCCGCTATGCGGCGTAGCGCGCCTGCATATCAGCGAGTGACAGAGGCTGAATCTTGGATGCATTGCCCGCGGTGCCGAACGCCTCATATCGATCAACACAAATCGCTTTCATGGCCTCAAGACTGGCGGCTAGATATTTGCGTGGGTCAAATTCAGCGGGGTGCTCCGCCAGAAAACGTCGAATCGACCCTGTGGAGGCGAGCCGCAAATCGGTGTCGATGTTGACCTTCCGCACCCCATGCTTAATCCCCTCAACCACCTGCTCAACGGGCACGCCATAGGTTTCGGGAATCTCCCCTCCGAATTCATTGATCACCGCCAGCCAGTCCTGAGGGACCGCTGAAGAGCCGTGCATCACAAGATGCGTGTTGGGAATGCGGGAGTGAATCGCCTTGATGCGATCCATCGCCAGAATATCGCCTGTTGGCGGACGCGTGAATTTGTAGGCGCCGTGGCTCGTGCCACAGGCAATTGCCAGGGCGTCTACGCCGGTGTCCGCAACAAATTGCGCTGCCTCTTCTGGATCGGTCAGCAGCTGGTCGTGACTGAGCTTGCCCGCAGCGCCAATACCGTCTTCTTCACCCGCCTCTCCGGTTTCCAGTGAACCGAGACAGCCAATCTCCCCCTCTACCGACACGCCACACGCATGTGCTATGTCCACGACTCGACGGGTCACACCGGCGTTGTAGTCATAATCCATGGGCGTTTTACCGTCCTCACCCAGGGAACCATCCATCATCACGGAGCTGAATCCGAGCTGGATAGAGCGCTGGCATACGCCGGGCGAGGTACCATGATCCTGGTGCACTACGACCGGGACATGAGGAAACTCGGTCATGGCCGCCTCCATCAGTGCCCGGAGAAAAGGCGCTCCCGCGTATTTTCTTGCGCCGGCACTCGCCTGCATAATCACCGGGGAGTCGGTCTGGTCGGCAGCCTCCATAATGGCGCGCGTCTGCTCAAGATTATTAACGTTGAACGCCGGCACGCCGTAACCGTGCTCAGCGGCATGGTCCAGTAATTGCCTCAAGCTGATCAGTGCCATGTGTGGTCCCTCTTGTGTCGTATTTGGCGCTGGCTTATTGGCCGTTGCGCTCGTTCACCTATGCGCGGGCTTTCAATGCTGCAACCGCCGGGAGTTCCTTGCCCTCAACATACTCCAGAAAAGCGCCGCCGCCAGTGGAGATATAGGATACCGCGTCGGCCACGCCAAACTGATCGATGGCCGCGAGTGTGTCGCCCCCGCCCGCCAGAGAAAAAGCGTCGCTCGATGCGATAGCCTCCGCCAGCACCTGCGTGCCGTTGGCAAAGGCCTCCTGCTCAAAGACACCGAGCGGGCCGTTCCATAAAATCGTTGCCGCCTGCCGAATGCGCTCTGCAATACCTGCGGCCGTCTTCGGGCCAACATCCAGAATCATGTCCTGCTCCGTCACCTCCGCGGCGAGCTTCACCTGAGCTCGGTGACCCTCGTCGATGCCCGGCGCCACCACCACATCGAGGGGCAGGGGAATATCGACCTTATCCATGAGCCGCCGGGCTGTCTCAATCAGATCCCATTCACACAGTGACTGGCCTACCGGGTATCCGGCGGCCGCGAGGAAGGTGTTGGCGATACCTCCGCCCACGACCAGACTGTCACACCGCTTGGAGAGCTGATCCAGCACCTCCAGTTTGGTCGATACCTTGGAGCCGCCAACAACCGCGAGCATCGGTTTTTGCGCCCCCGTGAGCGCGCGCTCCAGCGCCGTCAATTCGGCATGGAGCAGGGGTCCCGCACACGCCACTGGGGCGCAGTGCACCACGCCGTGGGTTGAGGCCTGAGCCCGGTGTGCCGTGCCAAAGGCATCCATTACAAACACGTCACATAGCGACGCATAATCAGCAGACAGCGAAGCATCGTCGGCCGCTTCACCGATATTGAAACGCACATTCTCCAGCAACACGACATCGCCCGGCAGCGGCGCAACCTGTCGCCATTCGGTCGCCAGCAACACATCGCGCCCCAGGAGTTCAGCCAGTCGTCGAGCAATGGGCGCCATAGACGCGTCCTCGCTCCATTCACCCTCCGTCGGTCGACCAAGATGTGACATCACAATGACTGCCGCACCTTGCTCAAGCGCCGCCAGTATCGAGGGCGCCGCCGCGCGTAATCTCGCGTCGTTGGCAATCTCACCCTCCCGCATAGGCACGTTCAAATCTTCTCTGATCAGTACACGACGGCCGGCGAGGTCAAGCTCAGTCATCAATCTCACTGTGTGCCCTCCGCCGCCGAAGGCCGGGAAGCGCTGATGAGCTGCTCCCATGCCAGTGCCACATCGATCATGCGGCTGGCATAGGCCCACTCGTTGTCGAACCAGATCAAGATTTTCGCGAGTTGGCCTGCCGCCACCTGTGTCTGCTGAGCATCGACGATCGCCGACGCCGCTTCCCCGGCGAAATCACAGGAAGCCAAGGGCTCGAGGGAATAGTCCAATACACCCGACAAGCTTCCCTCTGCCGCTTCTCGGAGCGAGGCATTGATGCTCTCAATATCACAGGCCCGCTCAGTCGCCACCGTTAACTCGATCGCCGACACCTTGGTTGTGGGAACCCGGAGCGCGTGAGCAGACAGCTTGCCTGCCAGCGCCGGCAGTATGCGCTCTATGCCGATCGCCAGCCCCGTATCAACGGGAATGATCGACTGGGAAGACGCACGGGTTTTGCGCAAGTCCGTGTGGTGATAGGCGTCCAGAACCGGTTGATCATTCATTAGCGAGTGAATGGTAGTGATCGTAGCCGCTTCAACGCCGAAAGCCTGAGACAACGTCGACAACACGGGCACCACCGCATTGGTGGTGCAGGATGCCGCCGAAACAACATTCATATCAGCGGTTAGCGCTTCGTCGTTCACGCCAAAGACAATGGTGGCATCGACATCGGATTCAGCCGGGTGCGAAAACAACACTCTCCCCGCACCCGCACCTAGGTGTTGCTCGGCAGTGGCGCGGTCAGTAAACGCACCGGTGCATTCAAAGACCAGATCAATGCCGAGCGCCTGCCAGGGCAGCGCCGACACCTCCGGCACATGGCTCAGGGGAACCAGTAACTGATCAATTGCCAACAGTTCCCCCGAGCGGGCGATGCGCCCGGGGTAGCGTCCGTAATTAGAGTCGTAGCGCGCAAGGTGAACCACGGTATCCGCATCGGCGATCTCATTGATGGCCGCAAGTTCCAGACGCGCGCGCGCATCTTCCCGGGAGTGGTAAACGCGCAGGAGCGTTCGCCCGACTCGCCCAAAGCCATTGATCGCAAAACGCATGGTCAATCGAGTATCACGTCCTCGACTGCGGCCACCACATTGTCTGCCGTCAGGCCGAAGTGCTTAAAGAGTGCCTCGGCCGGTGCAGACTCTCCGAAAGAAGACATCCCCACCACGCGGCCGTCGAGACCCACGTACTTGTACCAAAAGTCTGTGTGGCCCGCTTCCACCGCAACCCGAGCGAGCACATCGCTGGGTAGCACGGCCTCGCGATAACCCGCCTCCTGCGCTTCGAACACCTCGGCGCAGGGCATAGAAACGACTCGGACGCCCCTGCCTGCCTCAGTGAGGCGCTCAGCGGCCTCGACTGCCAAGCCCACCTCGGAGCCGGTCGCGATGACAATGGCATCGAGGTCACCCTGCTCGCGCATCAGTACATAGCCACCACGATGGACTCCTTCCACCTGCTCTGCGTTGCTGACCTGATGGGGCAACGTTTGACGAGAGAAAATCATGGCGGAGGGGCCACTGTCGCGGAGCAACGCATGTTTCCAGGCAATCGCAGACTCCACGGCATCACAGGGTCGCCAGGTCTGAAGATTCGGCGTAGCGCGTAGCGCTGTAAGCTGCTCAACCGGCTGGTGCGTTGGCCCATCCTCTCCCAAACCAATCGAGTCGTGAGTGAAAACATAAAGCACCCGCTGACCCATCAGCGCCGACATGCGCACCGCATTGCGCGCGTACTCCATAAAAATCAGGAAGGTGGCGCCGTAAGGAATGAACCCACCGTGTAAAGCCACCCCGTTCATGACCGCCGCCATAGCGAACTCTCTCACCCCGTAGTACACATAGTTGCCTTCAGCATTCCCCGCCGAAATCCCTTGAGCACCGGACCACAAGGTGAGGTTGGAGCCCGCCAGATCGGCAGACCCTCCCAGCAACTCGGGCAAGTGGGGGCCCAGCGCATTGAGTGACTGCTGGGACGCCTTGCGTGAGGCCACGTCGTCCGCGGCGGCCATACAGTCGGCGATATAGGCATCTGCCTGATCCGAGAAATCGGCGGGTAGCTCACCACGGAGACGTCTCAGGAACTCTTCCGCCAAGTCGGGATGGGCCGCACGATAGGCATCGAAACCCTGCTGCCACTCAGCTTCCATCTCCGTACCCGATGGTCGTCGATCCCAGGCCTCTCGCACCTCATCAGGGATCTCGAATGGATCGTGGTGCCAGCCCAGCGCCTCTCGGGTGAGCGCAATTTCGTCTTCGCCCAGTGCAGCACCATGAACACTCTCGGTGCCTTGTTTATTCGGGCTACCCTTGCCGATGACCGTTTTGCAACAAACGAGCGTAGGTCTGTCCGCTTCAGCCTTTGCGGCCAGCAGCGCCGCCTCGACGGCCGCAGCATCATGGCCGTCGACGTCGGGTATGACGTGCCAGCCATAGGACTCGAAACGTTTTGGCGTATCGTCGGTGAACCAGCCCTCGACCTCGCCGTCGATGGAAATACCGTTGTCGTCATAGACCGCAATGAGTTTGCCCAGCCCGAGTGTGCCGGCCAAAGAGCAGGCCTCGTGCGATACACCCTCCATCAGACAGCCATCCCCCAAAAAGACCCAGGTATGGTGATCGACGATGGTGTGGCCATCGCGATTGAATTGGGCAGCGAGGGTTTTCTCAGCCAGCGCCATCCCGACGGCATTCGCGATGCCTTGTCCCAGCGGCCCGGTCGTGGTCTCGACACCGGGGGTATAGCCATATTCTGGGTGGCCGGGCGTCTTGCTATGGAGTTGCCGGAACTGTTTCAAGTCTTCGGTGGAGAGTTCATACCCCGTGAGATGCAACAGAGCATAGATCAGCATCGAGCCGTGGCCATTGGACAGCACGAACCGGTCGCGATTGGGCCAATCCGGATTCGCCGGGTTGTGTCTCATCAGGCGATTCCAGAGCACCTCTGCAATATCCGCCATGCCCATCGGCGCACCAGGGTGGCCGCTTTTGGCCGCTTGGACAGCATCCATAGCGAGGGCTCGAATGGCGTTGGCCAGTTCAGTTTGAGAGGGCATGAAAACTCCGGAATCGCGGGCTATATTTTCAGGGAAGCGAGATGATTGGGCAAATTTTCTAGCAGAACAATGGCCACAGCCGTTGGTGCTAAGCAGGGGTGCCCACGCCTCCCAACATGCGACGCATGCTACCCGATACTAAACATAAAAGCTCGACGGCCCTCGCCAGCAGGCTGGAGCTGCTGTCATCAGGGCATCTCTCATCGGTAAGGCAGCGCGGTTATGTTGAGGTTACGAGGATGCGCTCCCTGACGTTTTCGCGAAACATGCTGCCACAAGACGATCAGCACCACCTACTGGCTCGGTGGATTCACAAAATCAATCCAACCCGTGAAGATCATTTTTTCATGGGTGTTGGACACAACACCATGGTGCATATGGGTCATATCGCTTGGCCAGACGATTAATTTGCCTTTCTCACAAGGAGTGATCACCTCTTGATGAGGAAACGCTGTGCCGCCGCCAGGTGTATCGGTGAGGTATAGCATCCATACCAAGGC
This sequence comes from Luminiphilus sp., assembly GCA_024638905.1. GTDB lineage: Bacteria > Pseudomonadota > Gammaproteobacteria > Pseudomonadales > Halieaceae > Luminiphilus. The sequence continues at coordinate 500 of JAHEJH010000026.1, read as the reverse complement.
GCGCTGACAGTACTCGATACGATCGCGTTCACAGTGAACAGCGGGGTAGCCTCCGCCCTTTGGATACCACTGAATATTGGCATGCTGGGAGAACCACAGTGCGCCCAGACCATCTGCTCCGGTACCGTAGTAGTAAGTCTGGAGATACGTTTTGACATGCTCTATGAGACAGTCGAAAAATGTTTCGAATTGTCCATATGACTTGATGGAGATAGTGATGTCGAGCGAGTCCTTCATGGCCTTATCAACACGGGGATGTTCGCCGAGTCGGCCCGGCTGTGCATGATCACGGTTGCGCTCGAAGAACTCGACAATCTCGTCGCACACCGAGGGGTCGATTTCATACGTTTCGATAAAAGTGCTGACAGCCATAGATTGGGCGCTAGATAGGCCTTGAGACGACCATTGATCGCTCATGCTCTCCCGAAGTTAAAAAATAAACAAGCAATGCCATTCTGAGCGAACTTCTGGAAACCTGGCAGGAGAACACCTAGGAGCGC
>JAHEJH010000239.1:2707-3627 GCA_024638905.1 Luminiphilus sp. | reverse complement strand
ACATCGTGATCCCGCAAGAGGGGGTGCTGGCCGCACTGGCCGATCCGCGATACGCCAAAAACGTACCGGTCCTGGCGGGCACAACGCGGGATGAAGTGACCTTGTGGCTGGGGTTGAGCCGTTACTTTGTTGATGTCAGTTATCCGCTGTCCAAGGCCTTGCCTGCGAAGCTCCGCATCAAGGACCCGGCGCTTTATTCTTTCTGGGTCGATATGCGATCGCGCGGCTGGAAACTGGGCGCTGTGGATGATCCCTTGTCGGGTATGCATGAGGCAGGCTACGCCGACTTGTATGCCTATCGGTATGACTGGGACGAGCAACCTGACAACTACTTCGTGCCGTTCTCCGAGATTCTGGGTGCGGCGCACGCCAGTGAGATCGCTTTCATTATGGGTTCACCCATGTACGGCGACATTGGCGATTACATGTATCCCGATACCGACTCAGCTGCAGAGATGACCGAGATCATGATGACCGCATGGGGCGCCTTTGCGAAAGACGGTTCCCCGCGTCTACCCGACGGCAGGAACTGGCCTCGATACGATCCGGCGACACCTGCTTTTATGCGCCTCGACGTCGGCGGGCAGTTGGGGCTGAGCGACGACGTCCCGAGTCGTGATGAATTACTCAGTAGGGTGGCCAGCAGCGATGCGGTATCTGAGTTGGAGCGATGCCTGTTGGTCTGGGAGCTGCTCACTGCGGTGGGTGTGCCAAGCTACGACGCCTATGACGTCTGGGAGGGGGGTCGTTGCGCTCGCGTTGACGCGCCAGGAGAAAAACGTCGCATTCGTGAGGCGCTGGAAGAGGAATATGGCAGCGTCTATTTCTCTGGATAAGCGGGCGCGACATGCGCTACGGAGTAGCTAGTGCGTCGTGTTATTGCGATCGCGGGTGGCTCGGGTAGCGGTAAATCCACACTG
>JAHEJH010000239.1:0-2657 GCA_024638905.1 Luminiphilus sp. | reverse complement strand
TGCCAGATCGTGATAGTAGGCATCAATCGGCGGCACTCGTGGCCTCCATGGGCAAAAACCATGCGGCTTTGCTGCCGATTGATGCCTACTATCACGATCTGGCGCATCTGGGGTCTGAGGAACGGGAGGCGGTCAATTTTGACCACCCCGACGCGCTGGATCTGGATCTCTTCGCTGCGCATATTGATGCACTTCGTTCGGGGCGCGCCGTGGCGTGTCCGACCTATGACTTCACTACCCATTGCCGACTGCCTGATACCGCTAACATCTCGCCGCGGAATACGATTCTTGTCGAGGGGATTTTGGTGGCATCCCGTGCCGACCTGAGGGCGACCTTTGATACTTTGATTTTCGTGGCCACTGACGCCGAGCTGCGTTGGCAGCGTCGACTACAGCGCGATCAGCATGAGCGAGGCCGCGATCTGGGATCGATCGAGCGCTTTTGGACGCGAGCCGAGGGCACTTTTGCGGAGTGGGGCGCTCGGGCCGAAAGTACAGCGGATCTGGTTGTGGACGGAGGCCAGAAAATCGCGGTGATGACTGAGTTGGTCTCGGACTATCTGAGCCAGCAGCACGATGAATGAGGTGGGCTTTTTGGAGCCGCGGGCGTTTAAAAGCGCTTGGTGAAACTGACAGCACTACTGCTCCCGCTGCTTTGCTACCCACTCAAAATGCCTCGAGAGCGTTTCATCACCCATCAGCGCCGTTAGCGTGTTGAATTGACGTGCGAGGGTCATTTCGTCGTACTCGCGATGAATGCCGCGATGACATAACCGGCAGACCAGTACGCCGTGTTGTAGATTGGCCTTTTTATAGTGCCGTTTGAAATGCGCCCGGCGGTGAACTTTTTTGGGGATGAGATGGTGGAAGGTGAGTGGAACCCTGCGACGACAGCAAGCGCAGGGTTCCTGCATGACTCGACTCAGCTTTGTGTAGCCGGAAGCGCCGCCTCAATGGCTGCACGCATCTCTTCGCTGTCAGGCTTCACGCCGCTGGCGAAATGCTCCACGATTTCACCGGCGGGTGACACCAGATACTTGTTGAAGTTCCAGCGCGGATAGCCCGCAGCCTCTCCCAGGCCGCGGAAGACCGGGTTGGCATCCGAGCCGCGGACTGCTGATGTAGCGATCACTGGGAAGGTCACCTCGTACTTCTCAAAGCAGACCTCGGCGGCGTCGCCTTCATCGTTGTCCTCCTGAAAAAAATCGTCACTGGAGAATCCCAAGACAACCAGTCCATTGTCTTCGTAGGTCTGGTGCATCTCCTCCAAACCCTCGAACTGCGAGGTATAGCCACAGTAGCTGGCGGTATTCACGATCAACAACGCTTTGCCCTCGTAGGCTTCGCAAAACTGAATCGTTTCGGTGGATGCCAGCTTGCGCATCGAGTGGTTCAGAAAATCCGGACAAGAGGCGAACACTGCGTGGCTGAAGAGGGCTGACAGCGCGGCCATGGTCAATACAAGGTCTTTCATAAGGCTGTATTCCTGCGAATGTGGGCTATATACGCGACGCCCTGAAAGCCAGATTCCTGCCAGCTAAAGGCTAGGAGCCTGGTTCACCACAGATTGGATAAACGCCGATACGGTTTGCCGGGTCCAGTCAGGCCGGCAGGGGTGCGCAGCGACGTGAGTGCCCCACTCTTCCTTGCCATCGAGGCAGGCCTCATCCACCGAAATGGCGGGTACTCGGGCCAGGGTGACGCGCGGGTTAGTGTTCGCAAGCTCGGCGGCAAAGGGTGAGCGCGTGACCGGGTCTTCCCAGTCCTGAATCAGGAGTATGGGTAAGTCCAGTGTCTTGGCCATCGCGAGTGGGCTCGTTTCACGGTGAGGCAAGCCGTATCGTTGGATAGCCGATCGCGCTGCAATGGAAAACAACAGCGGTGGAAACCCTGTTTCAACCTGGCCAACCTCCATCATGCTGTCCAGCACATCGAGCAACGGGTCGAGCAAAATCATGGCGTCGGCTGCGAGTCCATTCCTCATGGCGTGGATGACCGTACTGCCCCCCATCGAGGCGCCGAAAAGAATTCTCGGCCGGTCGCTGGGATGATGCTGATCCAGCCATTGTGCTGTGGCGACCACGTCTGGCCACTCAGCCAGCCCCATGCGCAATGTGCCGTCGGTCACGGGTGAATTGCCATGATTGCGGATGTCCATCGTCACGACCGATATGTTCAGTTCGTTTAGCGTGCGATAGAAATCAAGCGAGCCGATGTACTGCGAGATCCGATTGGAGCCAGCCCCATGCACAAAAATGAGATCGGCGATGGGCTGGGATGCCGGTATCCACCAGCCCTCAAGCAGTAGATCGCCGCTGGGTATCGTGATGTCCTGATAATCGAGACTGCGGGTGGCGGGAGTTTGATCAACCGGGTAGGGCGTGGTTGAGATCAGGTGCGGGGGCGCCCAAAAAACCGATAGCAGTACCCAAGCAAGCACCACGCCGAGCAGGACCCAAAGTGTAGTGCGTATGATGCGAGTCAATGCCATGGGAGATCAGGCAGACAGCAGGCGTCTCAGCCAGCTGTCCTGGTGGCGCTCCTGTTCTCTCAGCAGCAACAGGCTTTGAATTTCTTTTTCGATCGCCGTGGCGAACTGACGTCGCAGTGCGGTCAGTTTCTGGGTTGACAGCGTCTTACCGTGGTATTGCGCGAGA
>JAHEJH010000230.1 GCA_024638905.1 Luminiphilus sp. | reverse complement strand
CGGAAGAGGATATTGCGGCAATCCAGAACCTTTGGGCGGAGCACAAACTCCTGCTGTTTCGGAATCAATCCTTCGACGAAACGGCACTGGTGGGCTTCAGCCGCCAGTTCGGAGACTTGGAGATTCATGTCAGAGAGGAGTACCTCTCACCCGAGCATCCCGAAATTCTTTACGTCTCCAACATCGAACGTGACGGACGGCGCATCGGCATTCTGTCTGACAATGAGGTCGGCTGGCATTACGATCAAATATATCTGCCAAAGCCTGCCGTGGGCTCCCTGCTGATGGCTGATACGCTGCCCAGGGAGGGTGGCAATACGGAATTTGCGGACATGTGTGCTGCCTGGGAAGCGCTCCCGGAGGCGACACGCGAGAAGCTGGATGGCTGTCTGGCCAACCAATCCTATGAGGCGTTCAATCAGTCTTTTAGCGTCCCCACCAACACCAAGCAGAAAGCGCGATCTCCGGATATCCACCATCCGATTGTGCGCACGCACCCGGTAACAGGCAGAAAAGCGCTGTACCTATGCCCAGGCATGACCACCGAGATCGTGGGTTGGGATCGTGAGGAGAGTGCCGAGATGCTGGCGTTCCTTTTTGATTGGACCACCAAGCCAGAGTTTGTGTACTCACACGCCTGGCAACCCGGTGATGCACTCATGTGGGACAACGCGTGCACCATGCACCGGCGGGATCCTTTCGACCCAGCACAGGCGAGGCTGATGAAGCGCACCACAATTTTGCCACCGGCTGAGCTGGCGGTTCCGTTCTAAGCCTTAGGTTCCTATGCCGCCCGCGGGGGCGGCAATAGATTCAGTCTTCAGCGCCACCCTCTGGCAGAGCCGGGGGCTGGCAGCCGGTTGCACAGCATTGCCCTGGCTGTTTCTGGCGGTTTGGTGCGCCGGAAGAGCCAGTCTCTGCAACGCCGCGATCCAGCAGTCTCTCCACCAATGAACGCCGCTCCTCGATGGGATAACGCCGATAGATCTCGCGCTTCATCGCCTGAGGCGAGCCGCCCCCGTGCAAACTGATGACGGAGTACCAGCCGCCGGTTGATGAGGCGGTAATGTCCTCCATGAAACGGGCCACCTGCATACGTTGGTCGTACGGGATGTCCGGACGCCCTGCCAGCACTGAGGCGAGGTCTCCGGAGGTCGCAGGGTTATGGTCTTCATCCGGCCCGGGCAGCGCCACGATCAACCCGCCAGACACCTCGTGCGCAATGCGATGCATGTCGTAGATCTGCGTGGCCAGCAGCAACTTGCCGACGTTGGAGAAGACAGGTTCCGGCATCCACGACCCACAGGGGTCCTCAACGCCATAGACCGACGCCGCCACGCCGCAGGCAAAGAAGCCTTCTACCAGCTTGATCAGCTCGGCCATGCTGTCGCGCAAATGGGGGACGGTATCCATATCGAGACCGTTGGCCTCGGTCATGAGAGAACCGGCACCGATCAACAGATCCCCAAAACCGGCGCGCGCGCCGATGCAGCTGTGCCGGTGGTGGTTGGCGTAGGACGTGACCAAATGCTCGGTGTAGTCATGCTCACCCGCAAAGAACACCTGATCCCAGGGCACCAGCACCTGATCAAAATGGCACACGGCAGTGCTTTGGCCATATTTGGCACTGAAATGCGCGGCCGCCTCACCGGGCCGGCCCGCTGGCCGCGAAATAATCGTCAACCCCTTGGCATCAATGGGTACTGCACAGCACACCGCAAAGTCGGCATCCTCCTTGCGCATGGTTCGGCATGGCATCACCAGCAACTCGTGCATGTAGGGGCCGCCTGTCACGATAGCCTTCGCACCCGAAATCACGATGCCATCCGCACGCCGCTCGACAATGTGCACGTAGCTGTCAGCAACCTCTTGATCCCCGGGTCGCATACTCCGATCACCCTTGCCGTCCGTCATGGCGACACCGAGGGTCAGATCTTCATCCTGAATGCGGTGTAGGTAGGACAGGAAGCGTTCATGCTGCTCTCCCCCGGTGTCCTCGGTCATCTGCCAAGTGGCCTGATAGATGGCATTGAGCGCATCGTGGGTCAGGTAGCGCTGCGCGCAACCACTCTCGCGGCAGACCAGTCGCACCGCCTCTAACTTAGAGAGCAGGTCCTCGCTATGCCGATTAATGTGCAGCATGCGGTTCACGGTCTTACCCGAGGTCGCCTGCTCGGCCAACATCAAGCCGCCGTACTCAGGTTTCTGAGCAAAATCATAGGTCACACCGACCGCTCGCACTCCTGGCTGCAGCCGCGGGTCATCCGCGACCGACTCGACACGGTCCCCGTCGACATACACCGTGGGGCTGTACTCGCGCAAACTTTCTTCGTAATCGGCCGCGCTCATGATGCGACCACCAGCTTTCATTAACATGCTTCGCTCCCGGAGGGCTGCTGCGCCGCCCTGTTGGATTCAGTGCGCAACAGCGCCATCAACTCTGCTACGTCATTCATTTCATCAAGGTTCAACATTGCGTTCCACAACTGATCGGCCCTGTCAGCTGGAATGGTCAGCGCACAGTTATCAAGGAATTTAGCCTTCACCTGCTCAGCGGGGAGTAACTGTCCCTCCGCGCCCCGATTAACGGCCTCAAAATGCTCAAGCTCAGTGCCGTCTGTCAGAGTAATGTGAACGCCACCCGAAAAAGCGTCGGGGTAGCGAGATCGCGCGTCATGCGCGCAGACAACCCGCTGCGCCAACGAGAGGACCTCCGGGTCCATCCGCGCGGCGTCCTCAAGGTCAGCCAGACTGAAGCTGCCTTTGCACAGCGCAGTGGCCACCGCATAGGGCGCACTAAATTTGGCGTCATACTCGCTTTGGGGCGCTCGCTTTGCCTCAATAGGGCTCGCCACAACACCCAACTGCCGGTCGTCGAGCAATATGGTGACTGACTTGATTGCATCAGGCGCGATTGCATGCTCCGATCTTAATGCCAGCGCGGCATCAACAGGCGCGTGATTAAAGTGGCAGATGGGATAGGGTTTGATGGCCACGGTACGCAACGCCCAGTCGTGGAAGAGTTGGGATGACACCGCCTCTGTCTCCACCGAGGTGCCCGGCGCGTAGAGCGCATAAAAACCAAAGCGCCCTCCGTAGGCCTCGCCTGGGCCCTGAAATCCAGATACACCGAGCGCCGCCGCCTGCAAGGCAGCGGAGGCTGCCCAACCGGGGTGTAGTCGCTTGGTCCAACTACCATCGTCCAAAAACGCCATGCTGCCGCTACTCAGACTGAGTGCCACGCCCTGCGCACGCACCAAGGCCTCGCTGTCTGCTCCCATCATGCGAGCCGCGGCGACCGTGGCGCCAAATACCCCCACGACACCGGTGGGATGAAAGCCCACCTGCTGAAATACGCCGCCCGCCTGCGTTCCCAGCATCGCGTCGACTTCGATCGCCATCAACGTGGCAAGGAGTAGCTCAGCGCCACTCAACCCGCGTTGCTCGGCCAAAGCCAGCGCTGCGGGGAAGGCACTGGCTGAACAATGCACTACCGACGCAAGATGAGTGTCGTCGTAGTCCAAGCCGTGAACCAACAGCCCGTTCATCAAGGCTGCATCACGCAGCGAGACGGTTGTGGACTGGCCAATAATGGTCGAGATGCCCTCGCTGCCCAGCAGATTCAGCGAATCCAGCGATTTATGGGCAAAATCG
>JAHEJH010000227.1 GCA_024638905.1 Luminiphilus sp. | reverse complement strand
GCTCGGCAAAGCAACAAGCCGACGATGCCGCCAGTGAAGCACTGCGTAGCCTTGAAGGTTCTGCCCGCTGGGATCAGGCCGCGATCGACGCAGACCTTCACTTTCCCGCCGCGACGTCGATTTTCGCCTGCGCACTGGGCACTAACGTCAGCGAGGCTGAAACACCTGCCCTCTATCGCCTGTTACAACGGTCATTGACCGATCTCGGCCTGGCGACCTACCCCGCCAAAAAAGCGCACCAACGACCCCGCCCGTTTCTCATCAATGGAGAAGCAATCTGCACGCCGGACGAGCGCGAGCTGCTGGAAACCGACGGCTCTTATCCGAGCGGCCATAGCGCCATTGGCTGGGGCTGGGCACTCATCCTGTCGCAGCTGGCCCCCGAAAAAGCAGAGCCGCTGTTGGCAAGAGGTCGTGCCTATGCGCGCAGCCGCATGGTGTGCAACGTGCACTGGATGAGTGACACCGAGGCCGGTATGGCAGTGGGCGCGGCGGCTTTCGCACGACTGCAGAACAACGAACTGTTTCAGGCCACTATGGCCGCTGCGCGAGCAGAGCTGAGTTCAGCCATGGGATCAGCACCGGATGCCGACGCCTGCGAGCAGGAGGCGGCGACGCTGGCATTGTCAGACTAAGCTCGCCCATCACGAAATGGCTAGCAGATAGAAGCCCCGCCTTAAGCGGGGCTCTTTTTATTTCAGTATCGCGGCCGGTTATTTCAGGCTAAGTGATAAAGCCGATAGCATAGCCGAAGCAGATTTTCAGGACTCCTCATGAAACGCCATCAGTACGGCAGGACACCCGCCGGGCCGGGTGAATACAGGGAGAGCTCAACAGAGCTTGCTCGACCCAAAGAGGCCGCCACGCTGATCGTGGTACGTGCCGGGCCGCAGCCTACTTTGCTGATGGGTAAGCGCGCGGCCACCCACCGCTTTATGCCCAATAAATTTGTCTTCCCCGGCGGCAGGATGGATCTGATCGACCAGCGGCTGCAAGTATCAGGCGAGCTGAGCCAACCCGTCATGGAGCGATTGCGAAAGGCCACCAGAAAAACCGTTAACGACCGCAAACTACGCGGCCTCGCCTTGGCGGCCATTAGAGAAACCTTTGAGGAAACGGGCTTGATAGTAGGCCGGCCGGCCTCTCAATCGGTGAGCACCACGCACCCGGTTTGGCGAGACTATCTCGCACAGGGTGCAGAGCCTCCGTTGGAGCATATGGATTTTATCGCCAGGGCGATAACACCCACCTATCGCACCCGGCGTTTCGATACACGCTTCTTCATGATTCACGACCAGTTCATTTTCAACGACCCGGAGCAGATCACCGACGCCAGCGGGGAGCTCAATGAGCTCCATTGGCTGACACTGAACGAGGCACGACAACTGGATCTGCCCGCGGTAACAAGGTGGGCCATTGATCTGGTCGAACAGCGTATCCAGTTAAGCCCGGCGGAGCAGCTCAAGCAGACCGCGCCCTTTGTGCGTTTCGCCAAGGGACAGGAGATTTCGATAGACCTCTAATTGCGGCCACACCAATGCGCTCTGATTGGTACACTCACCGCCCCCAGCAGGAATTGTTGTATGCAAACCACCGCGAGTGACGCCGCCAACGGCCATTTGACAGGGTACGGCTCACCTTCCTATCGCCACTACGTGTTGGTCCTGCTGATGCTGGTCTACACGCTGAATTTCATCGACCGCACGTTAATCGCCGTTGTCGCCCAGCCCATCATCGAATCATTCCAGCTCACAGACGCCCAGTGGGGTCTGCTCTATGGGCCACCCTTCGCCATTTTTTATGCGGTGATGGGCCTCCCGATTGCGCTCTGGGCAGATCGCTCCAACAGGGTGCATATCATCGGCCTGTGCATCGTGCTGTGGTCAATCATGACGGCGCTATGTGGGGTCGCCGTAGGATTCTTCACGCTCCTACTATTCAGGATCGGCGTCGCCATTGGTGAGGCCGGCTGCACACCGCCCGCCAACTCATTGATTGGCGACTACTTCATTGCTCGAAAACGCGCCACAGCACTGGGTGTTTACTCAATGGGAGTGACCCTCGGCAGTGTGCTGGCCAACCTCTTTGGCGGCCCGATCGCGCAAATGCAGGGCGTGGATGTAGGCAACTGGCTAAGCGGGATTGGTCTCGGCTGGCTTTTTGGTGGCCTGGATTGGGCAAATATTGAAGGGTGGCGGATTGCCTTTGTCGCAGTCGGCCTGCCCGGCGTGCTGGTCGCGTGGCTGGTCTGGACCAGTATCAAAGAACCGCCGCGGGGCTATTCCGATCCCCCTAGTCAAACCGCAGACCGCGCACCCGACTGGTCAGAGACCTTTGCTGAGCTGCGCAGCAAACCCTCGTTTTGGTGGATGGCGATCGCCGCATCGCTGGTCGCTTTTGTCGGCTACGGATTGATCTCATTTCAGGCGCCATTTTTACAACGCGAGCATGGCTTGAGCGTGCGCGACGCCGCACTGCAATTTGGTGCACCCCTCTCGTTACTCGCGGCAATGGGGACATTCCTCGGCGGGTACATTACCGAGCGGCTCACCGAGCGCTCTCCAACCGCGGTGGCCTGGGTTCCGGCATTGGGCATTGCTTTGGCGGTGCCCGCCTACGCGGCCGCTTTTTTCTCAGACGATCTGACCGTTGTGTTTGTCTTGTGGGGTATCGGCGCCGTGTGTCATTACAGCTACCTCGGCGCGCAATACAACATTGGTCAGGGCGTGGTCAGTAACCGCGCCAGGGCGACCGCTATTGCGGTGCTGCTCATATTGGTGTCACTGATCGGAAACGGCATCGGCCCCTACTTCGTCGGATTCATGAGTGACTTTTTCATGCAGCGCGAACTGCTCTCTCTCGATCCCGGCACGCTTTTGTCACCTGAAGCCTGCAAAGCAGCGGACACAGTGCGCTCCATAGCTAGTGACGCGCTTTGCCGGAGCGCCAACTCTACAGGGCTCAAATTCGCGATGGCGGTCACTGCCAGCATCTTTCTGCTCGCTTCGGTGTGCTTTTTGATGTGCGCGAGGACCTTACAAAAGGATTTCGTGGCTGAGCTGGGGCAGTCCAAGGGCTGAACTGCCCTGAGAACAGATCCATCCGGCTAACAGGTCAGCTGTTATAAGCGTTTTTTAGAGGGGTGTCGTAAGCGGTTTGTAGAAAGTGGGGTGCTGGGCATTGCGATGACAACCCTTGGGCGGACCCCGCGGGTCAGCGCTCAATTAGGCGGCCAAAAATAGCGCGCAAAAAAAAACAGAGGTTGCCCTCTGTCTTTTTTAATTCGAGCCTCTCAGGCGTCCAGACCGGGATTCCATCTGGCCCCTCGGGTGGTATCCCCTCACCCTCGGTGGGTAGCGAACTGCGTTTGTGCCGGCCCTTCGCTACGCTTTTCTACCTGAGCACTCTTCCTACGGCTTCCCCCTCGCTTCCGTCTGCAGTTGGTCACTCGTCGGTCGCCGTCGGCATTGGTAATATTACCAATATGAAGAAATTCGTCAACCCTTTTTTCAAATATTTTTTAAAAAAATCGTTTGAATCTCTCTATCTCAAGAAAACCAATGCCTTAGCAGTGTTTCTTAACTGGTCATTCAAAAGATCAAGCTGTCGCAACCTAATAAGGGAGGCAAACCGCCCTGGCTTTCGGTAAAGTCGCGTTGCGAACTGGGC
>JAHEJH010000017.1 GCA_024638905.1 Luminiphilus sp. | reverse complement strand
TTCGCTCACCACCCCACCGCGATTGAGGGCACACTGAACGCACTGCGCGCGCAATTTGAGGCAGGAAAGCTCATCGCGATTATAGAGCCGCGGTCCAACACCATGCGTTTGGGAGAGCACAAAGGCGCCTTGGCGAGGTGCGCCGGGGCGGCCAACTACGCCCTGTGGTTCACACCGCCTGATCTGCAGTGGGATTTGGGTAGTATTGTGACCGCCGATGGACAGGAAGCGCTTAACACCACTGATGCCCTGATTGAGCGGGCGCTGGCTGTGGCAACATCTGGAGATAGCATTGTCATCATGAGTAACGGTGGATTTGACGGCCTGCACGGCCGCTTGCTGGCGGCTCTGGAAGAGCGCGCTCAGTCGTGACCCGGGTCGAGCGATTTTATGCGCTGATTTTGCGCAAGCCGATTTGGGTGCTGTCTTGTTTCGCGTTGGTGATTGGTATCGCCTTGCTGCAGCTTCCCAAGCTGCGGCTGGACGCTTCTTCTGACTCTTTGCTGCTTCAGGGTGACCCCGATCTGGCCTACTTTCGAGAGTCCGCCGAGAAGTACGCAGGTGACGAGTTTCTGATACTGACCTGGGAGCCCGGAGTCCCGCTTCTCTCTGATGACTCGCTGGAACCACTGGCGGCCATGGCAGACGAGCTCGAGCGACTTCGTGGCGTGGCGAGCGTGACCACGGTGCTCGATGTGCCGCTGCTCGAGAGCCCGCCGCTGTCCCTGACTGATCTGGCTCGCGCTGACAGTATTGCTACTCTGCGTGACCCTGATGTGGATCGGGAGCTGGCGCTCAAGGAGCTCACAACCAGTCCGGTTTATCGCAATCTGCTGGTCAGCGAAAAGGGAGACCTCACGGCGGTGCAGGTTTCTCTGCAGGCTGATGAGTTGGCGGATTCGCTGCTCGATGAGCGGGAGGCCTTGCGCGCTCAGGAACGCGAGGGCGCTCTGGGTGCCGAAAAGGCAGACCGATTGGCGCAGGTCGAGGCGGATTACGATCTGGCGCTGGCAAGAATCGGCGCTGAGCGGGACCGTATGGTTGCCGCTGTGCGCGATGTCGCGGAACGCTTTCGCCCCTACGCCAAGATTTTTGTCGGCGGCGTACCGATGATCGCCGCAGACATGATGGCCTTCGTGCGTTCTGACCTGGTGACCTTTGGCACGGCCATTCTGGCTGTCATGGCGGTGGTGCTGTGGCTCATTTTTCGCAGTTGGAAATGGGTATTCATCCCGTTGATCACCTGCAGTGCGACCGCAACCTTGTTACTCGGCGTTCTGGCGGGAACCGATTGGCGCATGACGGTTATCTCGTCGAATTCGGTCGCGGTGTTGTTGATTGTGACGCTGTCGCTGTCGATTCACCTCGTGGTGCGATACCGCGAGTTGCAGCGACAGCAGCCGGACGCGCCGCGCGAGCAGCTGTCCGCCGGCGCAGCGAAGCTGATGATGGTGCCCTGCCTCTACACGGCCATGACCACCATCGTGGCATTTACTTCACTGGTGGTGGCGGGTCTGCAACCCGTGATCGATTTTGGGTGGATGATGACCACCGGCATCGTTCTGGGTTTTTGTTCGGCTTTCACCGTGGTGCCCGCCTTGATGGTGATCATTCCTGATAAGCCCCTGACCACAGCAGGCCAGGCGGAGAAGCCTTTCACCATTCGATTTGCGCGCGTGGTGCAACAGCATGGCCGCCTGGTTGTCGCAGCCACTCTGGGTTTGGTGATGCTATCAGTGGCCGGTGTCCGTGCCCTGGAAGTCGAAAACCGGTTTATTGATTACTTCAAGGAGCACACCGAGATCTATCAGGGGATGGAGCTTTTGGACGCGCGCCTAGGCGGCACAATTCCGCTGGATGTGATTCTCGAAGCTCCTGCGGAAGAACCTGAAGTCGCAGCAGAGACATCTCCGTCCGATGACGAGGGCTGGGAGGATGACGATGACGGCTTTTTCGACGACGTGTTCGACATTGATTTCGGCTTTGGTGCGGACAAAACCCAGGCAGCGGGCTACTGGTTCTCTGTACCGGGGCGCCAACTGATCGATCAGGTTCACGCCATCATCGAGAGTCGGGCTGAGTCGGGAAAGGTGCTGTCGCTATCCACGGCATTTGAAGTCATGGACGGTCTTTATGGGGGCAAGCTGGGCGGCGTCGAGCTGGCGCTGGTGGAGAACAGCCTGCCCGAAGAGGTCAATAATGCTCTTGTGACACCCTTTTATTTCGCTGACGAGCAGGAGGCGAGACTGAGTGTCAGGGTCATGGAGACTAGTGAGTCGCTGCGACGTGATGCGTATCTGAAGGAGTTGCGTGAGCAGATTCTGGAAGAAACCGGTATTGAACCCGAGCGTTTGCAGTTCACCTCTTTGCTGGTGCTTTACAACAACGTACTCCAGAGTTTATTCCAGTCCCAGATAATGACGCTCGGTGCCGTCTTCATCGCCATCGGGCTGATGTTCTGGATATTGTTCCGGTCACTGGCGCTAGCGCTGTTGGCACTCGCACCCAACATTCTCGCAGCGGGGCTGGTGCTTGGAATCATGGGTCTTGCCGGCATACCGCTGGATATTATGACGATTACGATTGCCGCGATTGTGGTCGGAATCGGGGTCGATGACTGTATTCACTATCTCCATCGTTTTCGGGATGAAATTGCAGTGGACCAGGATTATCGCGCCGCCATGCTGCGCAGTCACAGCAGTATTGGTCGGGCGATGTACTACACCACGCTGACGGTGGTGGTGGGGTTTGCCATGCTCACCCTGTCCAACTTCACGCCGAGTCTTTATTTTGGCGTGTTGACGGTGGTCGCCATGATCGCCGCTGTGGCCGGTGCACTGCTGCTGCTGCCCCAGCTGATCATGATCTTCAAGCCTTTTGGGCCGGACCACGGCTGATGGACTGTCGCCCACAGTGTGGCGCCTGCTGTATCGCGCCGGGCATTCGGCAGCCCTTTTTGGGTATGCCCCAGGGCAAGCCGGCGGGAGTGCCCTGTCTACATTTACTGGATGACGCGCAGTGCGATTTGTACGGCGATCCCCGGCGTCCCGCGGTCTGCGACGGGTTCAAACCCGAGCCCGCTGTCTGCGGTCAGAGTCGCAGTGAGGCGCTCACGCTGTTAAATGCCCTAGAGCTGGAAACGGCGGGCTGATTGATGTCCGAGATTGCCTTATTCCCCCTTTCGTCGGTGCTGTTGCCATCGGGCCGCATGTCGTTACAGATCTTTGAGCAGCGCTACCTCGATTTGGTGGCGCAATGCATGCGCGAAAATGAGGGTTTCGGTGTTGTGTGGCTGCAGCAGGGGTCGGAGGTATCTGGAGGATCGCTCGATACGCCGAATGTTGGCGAGTACGGCACGTATGCCCGCATTGTCGATTGGGATCAGCTACCGAACGGCCTGCTCGGCATCACGATTGAGGGCCAAGAGCCTTTTGACGTGCAGTCGGTGTGGCGGGAGCCCAGTGGCCTTGTGAAGGCAGAAGTGGTGTGGCGTGACATACCGGAGACGATGCAGCTCCCTGACGCGTTTGCGGGTCTTGCCGAGGTGCTGGAAGGGCTGTTGCGGCATCCCCAGATCCAGCGGCTGCAACTCGACAGTGACCTCACAGATGGCTGGCGCGTGGGCGCTCAGCTGGCACAATTGTTGCCCATTGACGAAGGGCTCAAATATCAGCTTCAGGGACTGACTTCGGTGGAGCAGTTGCTGGAGGAAATGGATAACATTTTGGTGGAGCTCAGCGGGGAGTCAGACCAGACCGGTCGCTGAAGCAATAGAGAGTCATCAGGTAGGCCTTCATAGGCAGGAGAAATCGTGAATGTTTGATCTCAAGATTACCGGCGGTTTAGTGGTGGACGGCACGGGCGCTCCTGGGAAGGTGATGGATATCGGTATTGTCGGCGACCGTATCGTTGCGATGGGCGATCTGACAGAGGGTGGCGCAGAGGAAATCGACGCCGCCGGACGCGTTGTCGCACCGGGGTTTGTGGATATTCATACGCATTATGACGGCCAAGCCACCTGGGATCAGACAATGGCACCCTCTTCCTGGCATGGGGTGACAACCGTGGTGATGGGAAACTGCGGCGTCGGCTTTGCGCCCGCGGCACCAGATCGACAGGAGTGGCTGGTGGGCTTGATGGAAGGGGTGGAAGATATTCCCGGCAGCGCGCTGACCGAGGGGATGACCTGGAATTGGGAGTCATTCCCGGAATATCTCGATGCCCTTGAAGGGCTAGATCGCACAGTGGATGTTGCCGCTCAGGTCCCCCACGGAGCGGTGCGTGCCTACGTAATGGGTGATCGCGGTGCCGCAAACGAGGAGCCAACAGAGACTGAGATTGCGCGGATGTCGGCCATTGTGGAGGAAGGTCTTCGCGCGGGCGCGGTCGGCTTTTCCACCTCGCGCACGATCCTGCACAAATCTATCGAGGGAGAGCTGGTCCCGGGTACCACGGCGACAAAAGAAGAGCTGCTGGGCATTGGTCGCGCGCTGAAGCGAGCGGGTCATGGCGTTTTCGAGATGGCGAGCGATTTGTTGCCTGAGTGGAACGAGTTCGAGTGGATGGGTGACCTCAGCCGGGAGACCGGTGCACCCGTGACCTTCACTGCGCTTGAATCACCCATCAAGAGTTTGCCGTTCAAAGACCAGCTGGGTGATATGCGAGCCCAGAATGCCAAAGGCGGGAATATCGTCGCCCAGATCTCCATGCGGGGCACCGGTTTGATTCTGGGATGGCGCGCCACATTCCATCCGTTTTCGCAGCGTCCGAGCTGGAAGGCGATCGCAGACAAGCCCTGGTCTGAGCAGTGGCAACACCTGCAGGACCCCAGTTTCCGCAGCCAGCTGCTTTCCGAGCAGGGCGAGCCCACGGGTAGCGACCTGCAGCTGATCGCTGATTTGATGGAGACCGCCTTCTCGATGCAGTACGAAATGCTACCCGGCTTCAATTACGAGCCCACTGCGGAGCAATCCATCGAGCAGCGGGCCGCAGCGGCGGGTGTGACGGCTGCGGAGTATGCCTATGATTTCATGATGCGTGACGAAGGTGCGGGCATGATCTACTTCCCGTTACTGAACTACGCCAACGGGAATCTCGATTTTCTCGAAGAGGCGCTGGATTCGGATGACTGTGTGAATTCGCTCTCGGACGGCGGTGCCCACTGCGGAACGATCTGCGATGCCGCGGCGACCACCTTCATGCTTCAGCATTGGGTACGGGACCGGGAAGGGCAGCGAATGCCGCTTGAGCGCGCTATCAAGCGCCAGTGCCGTGACACCGCCAGGCTTTACGGCTTCGAGGATCGTGGCGTGCTGGCGCCGGGCTTACTTGCGGACCTCAATGTGATCGACCTCGATGCGTTGCAACTGAATTTACCCACGGTGGCCTTCGATCTGCCCGCGGGTGGGCGGCGCCTGCTTCAGACGGCTTCGGGTTACGACTGCACGATCAAGTCGGGGCGGGTTACGTTCCGAGGAGGTGTTGCAACGGGTGAGTATCCGGGGCGCGTTATTCGGGGTCCTCAGCCGGAGCCGGAGTCGTCCACCCCCCCAGCGACTGCCAGCGATTCACGATAAGGCAGAATAGCTCAGCGGTTTTGGCGGCATCGTAATCGGCCGAGTGCGCTTCGTTGTTGTCAAAGGGTATATCTGCCAGCGCACAGGCCCGCGCGAGCACCGTGTGGCCCACTGCGAGCCCGGCGAGGGTGGCGGTGTCGAAGTGGGAGAAGGGGTGAAACGGGTTCCGCTTTAGCCCCAACCGCTCTGTAGCGGCATTCAGAAATCCCGCGTCAAAGTGCGCGTTGTGGCCAACCAGAATGGCCCGGTTGCAGTGGTTCGACTTGACCGCTTGCCGCACGATAGCGAACAGTTCTCCAAGGGCAATGTCTTCAGGCACTGCGCCGCGCAGAGGACTCTCGGGATCAATGCCGGTGAATTCCAGTGCTGACGGATCAAGGTTTGCGCCCTCAAACGGCTCGACGTTACGACTGTGGGTTTCGGCGATCTCTAATTGGCCATCCTCATTCATCGTGAGCAGCGTCATGGCGATCTCGAGTATGGCGTCGGTCTGACAGTTGAAGCCGCCGGTTTCGATATCCACTACGACTGGCAAGAACCCGCGGAATCGGTCGCGCATTGTCGGGCCGGCTGCGGCCGAGAGGGTCAGGTCGTCATCGGCACCTGCCGGGTGCGTGGAATCAGTCATCGTCGCTAGCGGGACACTGTCCAGCCCACGCTGTCACCAGCGCGAATGGGCACGACTTCGCTGTCACCGAGACGGAATGCCTCGGGTATGGACTGAGGGTCTTTGGTGAGCGTGATTGAGTCGCTATTGCGTGGCAAGCGGTAGAAGTCCGGGCCGTTGAAGCTGGCAAACGCCTCTAGCTGATCGAGTGCGTTTTCCTCTTCAAAGACCTCTGTATAAAGCTCGAGCGCGGCATGGGCGGTGTAGCAGCCCGCGCATCCGCAGCTTGATTCCTTGTCGCCCCGGGCATGGGGTGCTGAGTCCGTGCCGAGGAAGAAGCGTGGGTGGCCTGATGTGACCACCTGGCGCAGTGCCGATTGATGTTTATCGCGCTTGAGCACGGGCAAGCAAAACAAGTGTGGTCGGATTCCTCCCACCAGCATGTCGTTGCGGTTATAAAGCAGATGGTGCGCTGTGACCGTCGCGGCGACATTGTCGCCAGATGCCTGAACAAACTGCACGGCGTCGGCGGTGGTGATGTGTTCAAACACGATACGGAGCGCAGGAAAGGCGTCGACGACAGGGATGAGCGCGGAATCAATGAAGGCTTTTTCGCGATCAAAAATATCCACGTGATGATCGGTGACTTCACCGTGTATCAGCAGTGGCAAATCATGCCGCTCCATCGCCTCGAAAACGGGATACAGCGCCTCGATGCCCGTGACGCCCGCATCCGAGTTGGTGGTTGCGCCGGCCGGGTAAAGTTTGATGCCCTGCACATGCGGAGACTGGGCCGCCTCCGCCACGATCTCGGGGGTGGTGGCGTCAGTGAGATACAGGACCATGAGCGGGTCGAAGTCCCGGCCTTCTGGGACATGAGCCAAAATGCGGTCTCGATAACTGAGTGCATCTGTCACATTCAAGAGCGGTGGTGTCAGGTTGGGCATGACGATGGCACGCCCAGCCCAACGGGCCACGTCGGTCACCGTGGTGGCGAGGGCTGCCCCGTCCCGCAGGTGGATGTGCCAGTCATCCGGTAATGTCAGCGTTAACGCGGTCATGATCAAAGATACCCACTCGGTCTTGCCAGTGTAGCAGAGGTCAGGCGCTCGCAACCGAGGCTGTGGCTTGTGTGGCGCGGAGCGAGTCGCGGACGTACACTACGCTCCCGTTTTTTTTAGGCATGGTTATGGCAACGGCGAATAAGGTGGTGCTCGCATACTCTGGGGGGCTGGATACCTCGGTGATCGTGCGCTGGCTGCAGGAAACCTACCAGTGTGAAGTGGTAACGTTCACTGCAGACATTGGCCAGGGCGAGGAAGTTGAGCCCGCTCGCACCAAAGCGCAAGCACTGGGTGTGAAGGAGATTTACATTGAAGATCTCCAGGAATCCTTTGTGCGCGACTTCGTATTTCCCATGTTCCGTGCCAACACGGTATATGAGGGTGAGTACCTGCTTGGCACCTCCATCGCCCGGCCCTTGATCGCGCAGCGATTGGTCGAAATTGCCAACGAGACCGGTGCCGACGCCATCGCCCATGGTGCAACCGGTAAAGGGAATGACCAGGTGCGCTTTGAGCTGGGCGCCTATGCTCTGAAACCCGGTATTCAGGTGATTGCGCCGTGGCGAGAGTGGGATCTGAATTCCCGAGAGGCGCTGATGGCCTACTGCGAGCAGCACAATATCCCCGTGGACTTTGCTAAGGCACAAAAGAAATCGCCGTATTCCATGGATGCCAACCTGCTGCACATTTCCTATGAGGGTGACGTGTTGGAGGACCCCTGGATCCCGCCCGAGGAAGACATGTGGCGTTGGACAGTGAGCCCTGAAGCTGCGCCTGATCAGGCGGAAGAACTGATTCTGACCTTTGAGCACGGAGACGTGGTAGCGATCGACGGGGAGGTGCTGACCGCTGCGGAGATACTGGCGAAGTTGAACGAACGAGGCGGTGCTAACGGAATCGGTCGCGCCGATATTGTCGAGAACCGCTATGTGGGGATGAAATCCCGCGGCTGCTACGAGACGCCCGGGGGCAGCATTCTGCTGCGAGCTCATCGTGCCATCGAGTCCATCACGCTGGATAGAGAAGTGGCGCATTTGAAAGACGAGCTGATGCCGCGTTATGCCAAGCTGATTTACAACGGCTACTGGTGGTCTCCTGAGCGCCATGCGCTACAGGCAGCGATCGACCAGACGCAAACCGTGGTGAACGGCGATGTGCGGGTTTCGCTATATAAGGGCAACATCACCGTCACCGGCCGGCGATCCAGTGACTCTCTGTTTGACGAGAGCATTGCCACATTCGAAGAGGATGGCGGCGCCTACGATCAGGCTGATGCTGAGGGTTTCATCAAGCTCAATGCACTGCGCTTGCGTATTGCCGCCACTAAAGGCCGCCAGAATCAGTAGTTAAACAGCCCTGACGGCGGACCCTCCGCGGACTCTGCCATACCTGCGGGCACCAGACGCCGGTCCCGTGAAAAGGGTGTAAAGTGGAGCGGTACTGTGAGGCCACATGCGCCTGTGGTCCTGTTGGGTAAGCATAGTGCGGGCACCGCTGCGGTCTGCAAAGTTGCCGGCAGGGACTGGTAAGGAAAAGTGTATGAATTCGACGGTTGATATCCCCCCAGTGCAAGAGATTGACGCAGAGGCATTCGACGCCATTATTATCGGCGCGGGCCTGTCAGGCATTGGCACCGCGGTGCGGCTCCAGCGAGATTGCCCGGATCGCGACTTCATTTTGCTGGAGCGACGCGAAGCGATCGGGGGTACCTGGGACCTGTTTCGTTATCCCGGCATTCGCTCTGACAGTGACATGCATACCCTGGGATACGATTTCAAACCCTGGGAAGCCGAAAAAAGTATCGCAGACGGCCCTTCGATTCTCAGTTATGTGAATGAGACGGCCGACGAGCACCGCATTCGCGAACGTATTCGTCTTAGCCAAAAATTGATCGCTGCTGACTGGTGCAGCGAACGAAGTCAGTGGCAGCTGACCGTCGAGACCCCTGAAGGCGTCAGGCGCTATCGTTGCGGTTTCCTCCTGATGTGTGCCGGATATTACAGCTACGATCAGGGCTACGAGCCAGACTTTGAGGGCAAGGCGGCCTTCAGGGGGGAGTGGATCCATCCCCAATTTTGGCCGGACAGCCTTGATCATGCGGACAAAAAAGTCGTGGTAATCGGTTCAGGTGCTACGGCGATGACGCTGGTCCCCAACATGGCGCGACAGGCTTCGCAGGTCACGATGCTGCAGCGCTCCCCGACGTATGTGGTCTCGAGGCCTTCCATCGATGGCCTCGCCAATTGGTTACGTCGGGTTTTACCCCCGAAGCTGGCCTACGACCTCGTCAGATGGCGAAACACGCTCTGGCAGCAGTGGATGTACAGTCTGTCGCGTGTCGCCCCCGGGATTCTCAAGCGCTCGCTGCTGAAAAAAGTACGGGCAGAAATCGGTGAATTGGTCGATGTTGAGAAGCACTTTACCCCGCGCTACAACCCGTGGGATCAGCGTCTGTGTCTGGTGCCGGATGACGATCTGTTCCGTGCGATTCAGTCAGGCAAGGCATCGGTGGTCACCGATCACATTGAGAAGATCACGGAAAACGGTGTGCAGCTGGCCTCCGGTGCGCACCTCGACGCCGACATTATTGTTTGCGCGACAGGGCTGGAATTGGTCGTGCTCGGCGGCGCGGAATTCACCCTCGATGGTGAGGCGATCGACTTTGCCAACGAGTGGACCTACAAGGGCATGATGTGCTCCAACATTCCCAATATGGTGCACACCTTCGGCTATATCAACGCGTCCTGGACGCTGCGCGCGGATTTGATTGCGACCTGGGTCTGTCGTTTGCTGAACCACATGCGCACGACAGGTATGACCACAGCGACGCCGCGTATTGCAGATGAACTGGCCGACTCCATGAGCCAGCGTTTCTGGATTGATGACTTCTCCGCCGGGTACATGCAGCGGGTGATGCACCGCTTCCCCAAACAGGGCGATCAGATGCCCTGGATGAACCCGCAGAACTATCGCAAGGATCGCAAAATGTTCCGCGATGACCCGCTTCAGGATGATGAGCTGGTGCTGGAACGTGCGGGTGTGGTGGCCGAAGCGGCCGTGCTTCAGGAGGCCAGCTAGCCCTCCATGAACGCGCCCGGGCTGCAGGAGAGCAGCATTTATTGCCCTTACTGCGGCGAGTCGATTGAGGTGCTCTTAAACCCTGAAGACGTGGGCGCGGAGTACATCGAAGATTGCCAGGTGTGCTGCCGGCCGATTGAGTTTTTCCTTCGTGAGGATGCGGGTGGATGGCTGGAAGCCGAGGTCCGATCTGACGTCGATTAGCGCGTTACGCTAAGTTGTGAAAGTCTCCTGCGATGTGCCAACGTCGCTCTCAGAGCACGGATAGCGGAGCTGCGCTGTCAGTGAAAGTCCCGGGATTGCACAGCCAAAGCGCTTAAGCGATCGCTGCAGTCCTCCAGTGTGCCGGCAATCACATGCGTCACGCCGTCGCGAGATTCCACCGTGCCTTTGACTAACAGTAATCGGGCGGTCATCAGGCTTTGTCGGTAGCGCTCCTGAATCGCTGGCCAGACGATCACGTTGATATTGCCTGTCTCATCTTCCAGAGTCAGAAACACCACGCCTGAAGCGGTGCCCGGACGTTGTCGGCAGGTGACCAGCCCGGCTACTCGTACAAAGCGATGATTACCCAGCGTCTCAAGCTCCGTTTGCCGCCGGCATCGGTCAAAGGGGGGTTGGTGGCGCAGCAAGGACAGGGGATGTGACCTGAGGGTCAGTCCGGTGCTTTGATAATCAGCGACGACGTCCTCGGGAAGCGTGGGTGCTGCGGTGACGGCTACATCATCCTGAGAGCGCTGTGTTGCACTGTCATGCGGCAGTAACGGGCGATGATCTTCCAGCGCCATCGTTTGCCAGTGGGATTGATAACGATTGCCACTGATACCCGAGAGTGCATCAGCGGCGGCGAGCGCTTCCATGTCGCCGCGATCGAGGCAGGCACGTTGGCGCAGATCAGCGACGTTGGCAAAGGGGCGCAGACGCTGTGCCGCGTGAACACGCTGGCCTGCTGCCTCACTCAGCCCTTTGATCAGCCTCAATCCCAGTCTGATGGGTGGTTGCTGCTGGTCCGCTGAAGACAGGATCTGATGGTCCCAACTGCTGTGATTCACATCGACGGGTAAGACCATGATGTGATGTCGTCGCGCATCCTGTATCAGTTGTGATGGCGAATAAAAGCCCATTGGCTGGCTGTTGAGCAGCCCGACATAGAAAGCGGAGGCGTGATGGCATTTGAGCCAGGCAGAGACATAGGCGAGCAGGGCAAAGCTCGCCGAGTGCGACTCTGGAAAGCCATAACCGCCAAATCCTTTGATCTGATTGAACAACCGATCTGCAAAATCTGCGGTGTAGCCCTTATTGATCATGCCTTGCTTGAGCTTTTGCTCGAAGGTGAGGAGCTTACTGTTTTTGCCCCAGTTGCTGATGGCGCGTCTCAGAGCATCGGCTTCCCCTCCGGTGAACCCTGCAGCCACCATGGCCAGACGAATCACCTGTTCCTGAAAAATCGGCACACCCAATGTGCGCGACAGGACCGACTCAATGTCCTTGTTGGGGTAGCTGATCGCTTCCAGTCCGGCCTTGCGGCGCAGGTAGGGGTGCACCATATCGCCCTGAATCGGGCCGGGCCGAACGATGGCGATCTCGATCACCAGGTCGTAAAAGCAGGCGGGTTTCAGTCGTGGCAGCATCGACATTTGCGCGCGCGACTCGATCTGAAACACACCGAGAGAGTCGGCCTTTTGCAGCATTCTGTAGGTGGCGGCATCTTCTTTGGGAATATCCTGTATGCGGCGGATATCAGGATGATCCCGGCTGATCATGTCGAGGCTTTTGCGAATGGCTGAGAGCATGCCGAGGGCGAGAATATCGACCTTCAATAGCCCCAACGCCTCGATATCTTCTTTATCCCACTGGATAACCGTGCGGTCAGGCATGCTGGCATTTTCAACGGGTACCAGATTCGAAATCGGCCCACGGCTGATGACAAATCCACCCACATGCTGGGAGAGATGGCGCGGGAAGCCCAGAATTTCCTGAACCCTAGTCATAAAGTGGTCTGCCAGTTGTTCAGAGCGTGCCAGGCCCTGTTGTTGAAAGCGGTTGGTCAGTTCTCGCTCCCGATTCCACCAGGCCAGAGAGCTCGCCAGTTCATCGATAAAGCTGGCATCAAATCCCATGGCTTTGCCGACATCCCGGACCGCGCTGCGCGACCGGTAGGTGATCACCGTTGCGGCCAGCGCCGCGCGGCGACGGCTGTACTTTTCATAGATGTACTGAATCACTTCCTCGCGCCGTTCATGCTCGAAGTCCACATCAATATCAGGTGGTTCATCCCGCTCCCGCGAGATAAATCGCTCGAATAGCAGCGAGACCTGCTCCGGGGAGACTTCGGTGATGTGCAGGCAGTAGCACACGACGGAGTTGGCAGCAGAGCCTCTGCCCTGACAGAGGATATGACGAGACTTGGCAAACTGGACAATGTCGTAGACGGTCAAAAAGTAGTACTCGTACGACAGCTCGCTAATCAGATCGAGTTCCTGATGGATGCGCGTCTGGATGCCCTCCGGCACGCCCTCTGGCCAGCGCAATCTGGCGCCGGCCGCGACTTCCTGTCGCAGATAACTGTTGGCAGTGTGGTGTGACGGTACGACCTCTTCCGGATACTCATAGCGCAGCTCATCAAGACTGAACTGGCAGCGGTCAGCGATATCACGCGTCTCGCTGATGAGTGTTTCGGGGTAGAGCGAGTGCAAGGTATCCAGTGTGCGCAGATGCTGCTGGCTATTGATCAGCCGGCGGTGTCCCAGTTGCTGTACTGGAGTCTGGAGTCTGATCGCCGTCAGCACATCATGTAGCGCCTTGCGTTTGGCGCTGTGCATTTGCACTTCGCCACAGGCCACCATCGGTACCTGAAGGTTTTGTGCTATGTGATAGCGGTGTTTGAAGCGGCGCCATTCATCATTCCCCAGCAACCTGCTGATACCGATCCAGACCCGCCCTTTGCACCGCCTTGCCAGTTGCTGGAGATGAACGGCCTGCTTGTCGGTGTCATCCGGCAACAGGATGAGCAGGCAGCGTTTGAGGTGAAAGATCACGTCGCGCAGATGCACGCGATATTTCCCTTTTCCGCTGCGGCGGCGCGCGCGACTGATGAGCCCGGAGAGTTCCCCATATGCCTCGCGGCTGGGGACCAGTGCAATCAGGCGAATACCTTCGGTCAGGGTGAATTCGCTACCTACAATCAGCTTAAGCCCCAGCTCTTTAGCGGCGACGTGTGCCTTAACAACCCCTGCCAGCGAGCACTCGTCGGTAATGGCCAGTGCGTGATAGCCACAGCTGGCTGCGCGGCCGACGAGTTCCTCAGGTGCCGAGGCGCCGCGTAAAAAGCTGTAGTGGGTCAGGCAATGCAGTTCGGCGTACACAATAAATACTGTATAAATAAACAGTATTCTAACGGTGTGCGGGCTGCCCTGAAAAGCGTCGCGGTGAAATAGCGTAGACTATTTTTTCTAGGCGCCGCTGATGGAGCGAGCAGAAGGTGAGCAGACACAGGAGTGGAGCATGAAAGTCATTGACCGACGCCGCGGCCAATATGTCCTGATTGGCGTGCTCTCTTTATGGTTGCTGGCTTGTACTGGTGTACCTGAGGGGGTTGATCCTGTTACCGGGTTTGATCAAAACCGTTATCTCGGTACCTGGTACGAAATTGCTCGGCTGGACCACAGTTTTGAGCATGGTCTGAGCGAAGTCAGCGCAACTTATGACGTGAACCCCGACGGCAGCATTGCGGTGTTGAATCGTGGATTCGATCAAGAGGAAGGCGAGTGGCGCGAGGCGGAAGGCGTTGCACGCTTTGTGCAATCTCCCGACATCGCGCACCTGAAGGTGTCTTTCTTCGGGCCCTTCTATGGTAGCTACGTGGTCTTTGAACTGGGTGAGGACTACGACTACGCCTTTGTCTCGGGTTTCAACCGCAGTTATTTGTGGTTTCTCGCGCGAACGCCCCAGGTCAACGAAGCGTTACGAGCGCAGTTTTTACAGCGCATCACCGAGCTCGGCTTCGATCCGGATGAGCTCATCTGGCTGGATAATGCCTCCGAGGATGTAGCGAGCCGATAGAGAGCTGATCGTCAGGCGGTAATAGAACGTCGTGACGAGGGCCGCTGAAGTCAGCACTTTCGGCTGCATGCGACAGTAAAGCGCGCCGGCGTTAGGCAAAAAGCCCATGTAGATACCAGCGGCGATTGTGCCGGTCCTGATAGATCCAGACGGGTTGTTTCTGGCGTGTCTGGGCGATGTAGTAATCCCGGCTGACAGGGGTAGTCCACCACTGGTCCTCAATCCGCTCCGGACCATGGAGGACGTCGAGCGGTCCATTCCAGTACAGCCGCTCGGTATCTTGATGAATGGGTTGTGGTGTGGGTAACAACCAGAATGGGCGCTGCCCTAAAGCGTCGCTATTACGGTCTTCCCGGGTGCTCAGCGTATGCGTCTCCAATACGGCATTTTCCGGGAGGTGCTCATAACGGCAATCGAGATAGCCGACAGCCTGTAATCCCAGCCTACTGCGCAGGCGGTCAACCAGCTCATGCCGTGATGCCGTCGTGACCCCGGTATGAAATAAATCCTGCGGCGCGACAGCCGCCTCCTGAAGTTGATCCACGACCAGTGAGATCCCTTCGATATTCTCGGGCAGTGACCACGTGTCCAGTTGTAAACAAGAAAGCTCGAACCAGAGCTTCGCATTGTGTTGTGCGATGTCGGAAAACACCTTGAAAGCAGTGACCTCTGGTTGTGAATCTCGCAGTGACGCGGGCCTGCCTTTTTGCCTTTTTCGTGATGGAGGCGGTGTTTGTATTAAGTGCTGTGGCCGCAAATAGCGCCACTCAATAGCGGCAGTGCCGAGTTGTGTGTTCACCAGAAATTGACAGAAGTGCGCCAGCAAGCGCTGCATGGCGGGGTGCAGCTCCTGTCGGTTCTGGATGTCAAAGCCGAACCACAGCGTATCCTCAAAGCGCTCGGGTGGCTGATAAGTCACAGCCGGTTCCTGTTGACGACCTTGCACCTGATTCAGCCAGCTCAAAAAGGGTTCACCGCACCGTTTGCCGAGCGCGGGGAGCGGGATATCCAGTAACTGTCCGAATCGCTGTATGCCAGAGTGCCCAAGCCGTTTGATGATTTTGGGGAAGTCGGCCTGAATCAGCTGTAGCGGCAAAGGCGCCAAGCGCTCTGTGAGGGGTCGTTCGGGGTGACGGGCGCTATCGCCCTCAGCATGACTCAGTAGCCAGGCGGCGTCACGGGTCTCAGCGATACCCACACTGACAGTCAGTCCGCGCAGGCTCATTTCCGTATCGATTCGCTCCAGAAGCGGTCCAAGACCCCGGTGCAGGCGCAGACAGCTACCGATTTCGATTGCCAGGGCATTGTCTCGCCAGCGCTCCAGATGCGGTGACAAGCCATAGGCCCAGGTCGTGAGTTGCTCGAGCAGGGTATCTTCTGATTCCGGGGCTCGTTCCAGTAAGCGGTGCTTGGTGTGAGCAAGTAGCGCCTGTGCCGTACTGACTGTGTGTGCCGGCATCACGCCGGCGAGGCTGGCCGATTCGTCGCAGACCAGTACGCGTCGTTGGGCGACAACAATCGTTGCTGTATCACTCGCATAGCCATGCTGTTTCAGCAGGGCTTCCAGCGGCAATAAATCAAAACGAAGACAGAGCCAGAGCGACATTACGCCATAGTACTGTATTTTTATACAGTACTATGGAATCCATGAACCCCCCGTTTGGGAGTATCCCCGAGGCGGATGAATTCTGTGACAATACGTCGCCCTGACGGTCCTCAAAGCCCGTCCATTTCGCTGGTCTCGTTTTGTGAGGCTCACACTTTCTTTATGAGGAACGCCCCCATGTTTCGTTTGTATCAAGGAAGATTGCAATCGTTTGTAATGAGAACTGACTCTGCCTATCGCGCACTGTGGCTGCTTGTGGCAATGATGCTGGTGTCCTGTGGCAAGACCGCAGACGAACCCGTGTCGCCGGTTGTTAACGCGCCACCGATATCCGCCGAGCAGCAGCGACTGGAGGCATTTTTTGCGGCGACCTGGGAGGCTGATCTGGCCCGATACCCGGCCAGCGCCAGCTACCTCGGCATCAAAGATCAGCAGGATCAGTGGAACGACGTCTCCGAATCCTTCCAGCTCGAGTCACTTGAGTTGACCCGGCAACGTCTGGCATTTCTCGAAGGTATCGACACCAGCGAACTGTCGCCTGCGCGGCAGCTTTCCTACCGGCTCTATCGGCTCGACCTGGAGCGTACGCTGGCTGGCGCAGCATTTCGGCACCATCGCTATGTGATCCATCAGTTCCGGGGCCCGCACACCAGCCCAATCAGCCTGCTGGTCAATGTGCACACGATTGATTCAGAACAGGATGCCGAGGACTACATCGCCAGGCTGAACAACCTGCCCGACTATTTTGATGGCGTGATCGAGCAGATCCAGATCCGAATGGATAAAGGTTTGTATCTAGTCGATTGGATGATTCCGCAAATTGTAGCGTCTGCTGGCAATGTGCTGGTCGGCGCACCTTTTGATCAATCAGGCTCGCCCTCCGTCATCTGGGCCGATTTCAATGAAAAATTGGCCGCGCTCAAGGTGGAGCCCGCCATTGCGGAACAGTTGCGAGAGGCCGCGCGAGAGGCCATGTTGACCGCGGTGAAGCCTGCCTACGAGCGCCTGATTGCGGCCGTTCAATCTCAACACACAGTGGCGCCCAAAGAAGACGGGGTGTGGCGATTCCCCAATGGCGACGCTTTTTACGCCAACCGCTTGCGGGATTTCACGACCACCAATCTCACTCCCGAAGCGATTCATCAAGCCGGGCTTGTCAATGTAGAGCGGTTACATCGGGAGATGCGTTCTGTCATGGCTGAACTGGGTGAAGAGGGCGAGCTATCTGCTTTTCTTGACCAGGTCCGCAATGACGAGTCTCTGCGTTACGACAATACAGAAGCGGGACGGTTGGCATACCTCGACGCTGCCCGCACCGCGATCGACAGGATGGCGGAGCGGCTGCCCGACTATTTTGGTTTGCTGCCGCAATCGGACTTGATCGTCAAACGAGTCGAAGCCTACCGCGAACAGTCTGCGGGAAAAGCGTTTTACCAGAGCCCCCCGCCCGATAGGTCTCGTCCGGGCATCTACTACGCCAACCTCTACGACATGAACTCCATGCCGACTACTGACCTAGAAGCGCTGGCGTTTCACGAGGGGTTACCGGGACACCACCTGCAGCTGTCGATCGCAGCAGAGCTGGGCGATGTCCCGGATTTCCAGCGCCACACCCGCTTTACTGCCTTCAGCGAAGGGTGGGGCTTGTACTCGGAGTATTTAGCGAAGGAAATGGGTTTTTATCAGGACCCTTATTCCAACTTTGGCCGACTCGCGATGGAGTTGTGGCGAGCCGCGCGTCTGGTGGTCGATACCGGCCTGCATCACAAGCAATGGACCCGGGAGCAAGCGGTGGCCTATCTTGTAGCCAACACGCCCAATGCCGAGTATGACTGCCAGCGAGCGATCGAGCGGTACATTGCGATGCCCGGACAGGCGACCGCCTACATGATCGGTAAATTGCGGATCGTCGAACTGCGCGAGATGGCCGAGGACGCTCTGGGCGAGGCGTTTGATATCCGCGCCTTCCACGACACGATACTCGGCTCGGGTGCGGTCCCGCTTGATCAGCTTGAGACGCATGTGCAGGCTTTAATTCAGCGGACACTCGCGAGTCGCTGAGTCTCCGCTGTCGCTGGCGGGACTGACCACACGCCGGACTCAATCCGCAGTCCAACCCAAACGGGGCTCTCTCTGCCATGCGGCGGCTGGCTCTGCCATGAAGCGGCTGGTACTCACTGCGCCGCGCTTTTTGTGCATCGAAAAAAGCGATCGAATTTATCTAAACAATCATCTTTTCAATTCATGAGTGTGGTGAGTAAATGTGGGGTGGGGTAACTGTTTTTTAATGAGGACAGCACAATGAAAGTAACATTATTAAAGACGGCGGCTGTGCACACCGCACTGGCGGCGGCCCTGGTGGCCCTGCCTGTGATTGACTCGGTGGCCCGCAGCACGCCCAAAAGCACGCAGGCCTGGTGGCCTGCCAGCCTGGATCTGACGCCTTTGCGTCAGAACGAGCGCAGCACAAATCCGCTGGGAGCAGACTTTGACTACGCGGCCGAGTTCGCGCGGTTGGATCTTGAGGCATTGAAGGCGGATATCAACGAGACGCTGACCACCTCGCAGCCTTGGTGGCCTGCTGATTACGGGAACTACGGTCCGTTCTTTGTCCGCATGGCCTGGCACAGTGCGGGTACCTACCGCACCTCGGATGGTCGTGGTGGCGCCGATGGCGGCCAGCAGCGATT
>JAHEJH010000016.1:16887-18843 GCA_024638905.1 Luminiphilus sp. | reverse complement strand
CCGTATCGCGCTCTTCTTTAAACGCGTGGGCGTAACTCGCCAAAGAAGCGCCCATCAACTCCTGCATCAGGAAATTACCTAGGAGGGCTGGGTTGGTGGGATCAGCGAAGACAGCTTCCGGATTCGGGGTTTGCGTAGCGTGCCCCTGAACGTTATCGGTAATCCACGTTTGGGCGTCGGCTTCCTTGGTTTCTTCGGTGTAACGAATACCCGCAGTGATGCTGAGGTTGTCCGTGATGTTGAAGGTACCTTGCGCGAAGACTGCCCAAGATTCGGTGTCTTGCGTCCAGGTAGACAGACGACCGACCTGATTCCACATGGTCAAACCTTGCACGCCGGGTGGCAAAGACCCTGGCGGCAAACCAAAACCACCCTCAACCAACGCCAACTGAGCTGGGCTGTATGCCCAAATGCTCGGCACACCAGTAATCGCTTGCACAACGCCCGGCACGCCAAAAGTGCCGTCAGTCACGACTGATCGATCAATCTCTTGCGAGGACTCGATGTAGTTACCACCGACTACCCAGCTGAAGCGGCCGTCGAGGTCGGAGGCCAAGCGGATTTCCTGACTGAATTGATCGAACTCGGAGTCGTCGCTGCGGCCAATAAATTCAAGCGGCAGGAAGTCAGCTTCAATGCCGTCCTCGTATTCATACTGGGAATAACCAGTCACCGAGGTCAGGGTCAGACCATTGCCAAACTCGTGCTCAATATTCAAAGAGAACTCATGGTTTTCAGTATCGGTACCGGATATTCGCTCTGGCCCGCTGCCACCATTCAAACCTTCTGTACCACCGATCGAAAGGCCGTCGTAAAAAACATCCTGATCACTGGTCGTGGGCTGAAAAGTTGGGTAAACCGCACCCATCACGCCGTACATCAACAAGTTTGATGGCGGCACGTATGGCTGGTTCCTAACGCCATCACCGGTGCTGTCAACAAAAGTTGGGGTTAGTTGGGTGACGACAGAGTTACTGCCGATACGCTTGTAATCACCGTAGGTGTAACGCACGCCAACCGAAGTCGACTCAGACGGCTCCCACTGTAGGCCGATACGTGCAATGGTCTCATCAGTGGTGGGCGAATCGGTGTAGGCCGCTGTCGGCGCTGTGTTATCGAGATAACCGTCGACGGATCGGTCCATGATCGACAAGCGCATCGCAACGTTTTCGCCGACGCTGCCACTCACATGGCCTTCGAAGTACTCGCCGTTATCGGTCTCAAAGCTCGCGGCAACGCGACCCGACAGGCCCTCGCCTACCACAGGTGCTGCAGAACGCACATTGATGGCACCGGCCAGCGTGTTCTTGCCAAAGAGAATGCCCTGTGGGCCACGCAGGACTTCCACCTGCTCGAGGTCAAAGAGACCGATACGAGACTGCCGGCTTCTACCGAGATACACGCCGTCGAGAAAAAGGCCTACCGATTGCTCAAAAGACTGGTTAGAGCCGATGGAGATACCGCGCATGGTGATGATCGTATTCACCGGATTCTCTGCCACCGAGAAGTTCGGCACGTAGGCACCCAGTTCACTCAAGCTTCTGATCGAAGCGTCCTGAATCAACTCACCGCTGATTGCCGTCACCGAAATCGGCACGTCCTGCAGACTTTCGGTCCGCTTCTGTGCCGTTACGACGACCTCTTCGAGTGCCTGACCAAAAGCTGTCACCGACAGACTGGCCACCGCAGCACTCAAGGCTACTTTCGCAAATGTTTTAACCATTGTTGTGGACTCCCATGGATAGGTTCTGAATCTTTGTTTTTTTATCGAGAAGAGCGCCAAAATACTGCTGAAAGCGCATTATCCCTACTTTTACTGACGCGATACTGCCATAGCCGAGAGGAAACACAAGCTTCAAACCGCATGGCACAAGCCAACAAATACCGTCCATCCGGGCTGAATCTAGGCAGAATTCCGGGGTTTGTAGTCAACACCGGGCGCCTGCCTTAGCCATA
>JAHEJH010000016.1:0-16877 GCA_024638905.1 Luminiphilus sp. | reverse complement strand
GATGGCGGCTTGCCTGATATTGGCATAATTGATGCCAATAAGTATAGACTCCTCGAAAATAGAGGCGTCAGCCGTTGTGACAAGGGGACTAGAGATGAAGAAATTAGTGATTGTACTGGGCTGCGGTTTGATCCTGCTGGGATTGGGGTATTCGCAGCGAGCCGCGATTGCCGAACGTCTCCTCGCGGCTGGTCTCCCAAAACAGATGAGCACCAATCAGGTTGAGCTTCTGGAAGATGGCCTGCACATCGCGCTCTGCGGCGCGGGCGGCCCAATGCCCTCACCCCGCGCCTCGGGTCCCTGCGTGGCGGTAGTAGCGGGAGACCAATTATTCCTCGTCGATGCCGGAGCCAATGGCCCGCGTAATTTCGCGCGGCTGGGCTACCCCTTCAGTGGCATAGACGCCGTATTTCTCACGCACTTTCACTCCGATCACATAGACGGGCTCGGTGAGCTGGCCACCCTACGCTGGGCCACGGGCGATGACCTGACGCCCCTGACTGTGTATGGCCCAGAGGGCGTCGACGGCGTCATCGCCGGCTTTAACGCCGCTTATACCGCCGACTTCGGGTACCGAAACGATCATCACGGAGATCTTGTTGCGCCGCTCTCGGCTGCCGGCTTGACCGCTGTGCCTTTCACGACACCGCCAGATGGCGAGCTTGCCACTATCTTTAACGAGGGTGACTTAACGATCGAGGCATTGCGAGTCGACCACGCGCCCGTCTCACCCGCGGTGGGCTATCGCTTCACTTACGGAGGGCGAACTGTGCTCATCAGCGGAGACACCGCTCAATCTGACAATATCAAGCGATTCGCAAAAGGCATTGACCTGTTGGTCCATGAGGCGCTCTCGCCTGAGATCATTGGCATGATGGAAGACACAGCCAAAAGCCTGGGTAACGAGATTATGGCCAAGGTCATGTTTGACGTCCGCGACTATCACGCCAGCCCACGTGAGGCCGCAGAAACCGCGCGCGACGCCGGCGTCGGCCACCTGCTCTACTACCATGTAGTCCCGCCCATCATCGTGCCGGGACAAGAAGCACTGTGGCTCAATGGCGCGGGAGACATCTTCCCTGACTACACGGTGGGCTACGACGGCGTATCGTTTAGCCTGCCCGCCAACTCAACGGAGATTATTCAGACCCGCAAAAGCATGTAGGGCTGATGTGAAGGAATGAGGCGCTCAGCAAGATAGGGTCGGGCCCCATGCTGGCCTGCCCCGCTGGCGATTCTGTTCTCGCTTACTCTATAAAGCACTGCGGAATCAGTTCGGCACTGATACCCATTCATCGCCCTGTTCAAAGGGCTGCGCGAGATGTTTATCAATCGCCACCGGAGCCTCGAGCTCTGGCTCGTAGAGCGCGGGACGGCTCTCGGCAGCGTGCGCATCGAGCAGCGCCATCAGCTCTGAGACCTTATCGGGGCGCGACGCAGCCAGATTCACCTGCTCGGTGGGGTCCTCGGAGAGATCAAAGAGCCATTGCATTTCGGGGCGTGCGGCAATCTGAAGTTTCCAATCACCGTGACGCACAATGCGGTTGTGTCCCGACGACCAGAAAAGCGTCTGCCGCGACCACTCGGCGTCGGACACAGCACCCGCGGTGATCAGCGGCAGTAAGTTCTCACCGTCAATCTCACGATCTTGAGGCAGGGGTTGCTCGGCCGCAGCCAACAGCGTCGGCATGACGTCAATGTGCGCAACGGGCGTGTCGATGGCCTGACCGGAAGCAACTCTCTCTGGCCATTTCACAAACAGCGGTACGCGAATACCCCCCTCGAAGTAAGTGATCTTCCAACCGCGATACGGTGCGTTCACGTCAGCCAAACCCACGTAGCCGGCGCCGCCGTTATCGCTGGTGAACACCACAATGGTGTTGTTGGCCAAACCCTCTTCTTCCAGCGCGGCCATCACTCTGCCCACACTGCGGTCCAACGCGCGGGTCATAGCCGCGTAAACGCGCAGGCGGTGGGGCTGGATATCCCCCACCGCCTCGTAGTCGGCGCGTGTCGCCTGCAGAGGCGTGTGAATACCCCAGTGCGCAAGATAGAGGAAAAACGGGCGGTTGCGATTGGCCTTGATGACCTTGATCGATTCATTGGTCCAGTAATCGGTGAGGTAACCGCCCGGCTCAAACAAATCGGTTATGCCGCTGTTATAAGAGTTCGAATAGGTGAGCGCTGACCATAAAAACTGATCGATCGGATCAAAGCCGAGCTTGGCATTCACCACTTCGGGATGATCTTCGGGCAGGTAAAGGCCGCTCGCCATCAGCAGACTCTCATCAAAGCCCTGCTCGTGAGCCGACATACCGTTATCGCGGCCGAGGTGCCACTTCCCAATGTGCACCGTGTGATAGCCACGCGCCTTGAGTGATTCAGCGAGGGTGATTTCCTCGGGCGGCAAGCCTTGAAGATCATAGGGCGGCTTGGTGGCCGCCGCCTCGGGGTAATACAAAGTGTCGGGCGACGCTCGATCCATGTCCGCCGCGACAATGGACACTGCACGCCCCATGGAGGGCGGCATCGGCGTGTAAGCAAAGCCGGTGCGGCTGGGATATCGCCCCGTCATCAGCATGGCTCTGGAGGGCGCGCAGGTTGAAGCGCCCGAGTAAGACTGGGCAAACACCGCGCCCTGCGCCGCGAGCGCATCAATGTTGGGCGTCTGCAAACGTCCACCCGCCACACCGCCGCCAAAAGTCGAAATATCGTTGTAGCCGAGATCGTCGGCCATAATCACCACAATATTGGGGGGACGCTCTGAGGGCACGCTAGCCGATATGGCCGGGCCTTGTTGCCAGTCGATGTCCCGCGGTGGGCCAATCTGGGTCGTAGACAGAGAAGTGCGCACCTTGATCGCCGTCAGGATCGCGGTGCTGGGGTAAAAATAGGCCCCGCCGGCCCCCACTGCCAATATTGCGGCCAATGAGATAAAAATCTTGCGCATAACACCCCGCTACTGCGGCCAACGCCTCGTCAGCCATCTATTGGCATTTATACTGCCAATAGATAGGAGATGCAATTAGGGGATAACTGGAATCAGGAAACGCGCGCTGCCAGAGCATTCCGCAACGTATGAGCGACGAGCCACAGCCGGTCCTGACCCCAGGTCGAGAGCAACGGCTTACCCGATGGATCCAGCAACCGGAAACTCGGCACACCCCACAGCCCAGCCTCGTACATGGTCTGCCGGTTGTCCTCAAGCAGGGCTTCCCAGGTGTTGTCCTCGCGGTGTGGCTGCGCTGCCGACCAGTCAAGGCCCGCGGCTTCGACCACCTTGCGCAAGCCGCGATCATTGTTGGTATTCACACCCAGCACAAAGGCATGGCGTAAAAAGCTAGAGCACAACTCAATGCCTTTACCCTGAGACGCAGCCCAGGGATACAAGGCATAGCAACGCCGCGCAGGATCGCCAATCGGGTCATAGAAATTGCCATAGGGGGTGCCAGCCGCGCGCGCCTCCCGGGCCGCGTCCGTGAAGATGTACATGCCTTTTTCGCGCGTGGCCGGCACACCGCGCATCACCATGGGCAGTACAGGGCGGAGGCTTAATGTCACACCCGCGGCTCTAGCAAAGGCCACGGCGCGATCAAAAATGACCGCCGTGTAAGGGCTGCGCAAAGAGGCGTAAAGCTCCAGACTGTATTGCCCGGTATCACGGTGACCAGCAAGATCCTCACTCGGACGGGGCGCGATCAGTGGAGAGTCAGGCTGCGTATCTGCGCCCAACTCGGCGAGCCGCGCCTCAAGGTGATAAAGCCGGTCGACACCCCAGTACCACTCACCCCCGTAATAAAACATCGCCCCCGAATAATGCTTGAGCTCGCGACGCTTTTGGGTCCCCGCCTCGATCGCAGCAGTTGTTGCTTCAGCTGACGCGGTGCCAAGCACCGCTGCCAACTCCGCCATCGCGCTGGCGTCATCACGCCACAGTGCCTCACTGACGCTCACAGCGGCTTTGGGCAAATCCACATTGGACTGGGCAGCAAGGATCTGTGCCGCCGTCTCGATCAAGCTCGCCGCGGGTGCGTCGGGATGATGAGGAAAACTCAGACCGTAGCCGGGAGCAATCACGTGTGAATCGGCGCGCGCCAACTGGGCGAGCAGTTCAGGCTCGGGGGCGTTTTTGCCCTCCTGCCCGCGCACGAGGTGGCAGTGCAGCTCAATATCGTAACGGGCCGCCAGTCGCTCGAGCATTTGTGCTGCAAGGTAACTGTAGCCCTCGTCGACCTGGTGGAAATAGTCGACCCGATGAGCGGCGCCAGCTTTGACACGAGTCTGCTCGGCTTTCCGGTGCCGCGCTGCAACGGCAGCAGGCCCGGAAATTCGCGTCATCAATCTGGAGGTCAGCCAGCGCGTCAGGTGACTGGGGTCCATGGTGGCCACACCCCCTTGATCCTTGAACTGCTCGGACATGTGACTACCTCAACTCAGCTCGAAGCGATGAGATCCATCACCAATGATGAAATGATGTCGGTGCTGGCTTTGGGCGACAGCCCCTGGTGCTCGCGCAATCGATGCCACATGTCGAAAGAAGCCACCGCGTGTAGCGCTTCTCTGAGGTCTTTAGGCATTGCCGACACTTCAGGCAACCACAGCTCGAGCTCTTTGCGCAGTCGTTTCTGATGCCATGCGTAATTTTCTCGGAGCTTGGGAGAGCGCCACAGCTGCGCCTGCGTGCACAAAATAATCGGGCGCAACTTGTCGAACGCGTTACCGTAAAGATCCACCGCCCGCGCCACACGCGACGCCAGAGCACCTGCTCGATCGTCAACCTCAAACAGCGCCTCGTAGGATGAAAGCAGCATGTCGTCCGCAGCAAGAAAGAGCGAATCCATGTCGGCGAAATGCCGGAAGAAAGAGCGGATACCCACGCCGGCCCGGTCGGCAATCTGCTGCGCGGTGGGCACCAGCGTGCCTTCGTCCATGAGCGACAATGCAGCTTCGATGATCGCCGTCTGGCTGCGCTCACTACGCTGCCGACGACCATCAGAAGATGGGGCGATGTTCAGCGCCATGCGCGCTCCTCACTCGGTGTGACTGACTATTGGCAGTCAGTATGCCATGACACAGAGGGTCGCCCAAAAAGGATTTGGCCCACACGGCGCTGATGAGCGGCGATGCCTAGACGGAACGGCCATCTCGCGACTGAATGGCAATCAGATTGGACTGATGCTGCGCGCGATCCAACCGGTAGTACGCCAACGCCACCAGCATGACACCCCACAAGACCCATTGGGAGGGAACGAGCAAAGTGCCGAGCTGGAGCACCGACTCGGTCGGCACGTCGGCGGGGGCCGCACCCTGGGGAAACGCCACCATCTGCAGAATGAGACCCGCGACAAACGCACCGACGCCCTGAGTGGTTTTGCGAATAAACGTTAGCGCGGAGAAAAATACGCCCTCGTTGCGGCGCCCGGTTTTCACCTCGGAGTGCTCAACCAGATCCGCCAGCATCGAAAAGAAAATCGCCTGCATGGCGATGATGAGACCGAGATCAATCGTGTTAACGGTGGCGAGGATCGGGAACAAGAGCGGGTCTCCGTTCTCCGGCATCCAGCCCAAGAGCCTGCACAACACGGGTAAGGGTTGCACGGTGAAAGCCAGAATACCGAGCCGCAGCGCCGCACCTTTCTTACCCCAGCGTTTGGAGGCCCAGGGCGCAATCAGCAATCCCATCAACGCCGAGATGACGACCAGCAACGTCCAGTAAAACACCTGCTCCGATGAGAAGGCCCAGAAGTAGGTGAGCATGATAAAAGTCAGTGCCGCGGTAAGGCCTGTCGCAACGGCACTAGCAATGGACGAGATAAACAGCGCAAAGAAGCTTCGGTCTGCCAGTGTTTCGATGACCTCTTTAAACACCGCCTTCAGACCTGCACGCGCTCTGGCCGGTGGCGCCGTCAATGAGCCAATGCGGTGATGCGTCCCCAGCGCCGACACCAGAATCGCCACCAGAATCACGCCGCCGGAGATCACCCCGTAAGTTTCGTAGCCGTCGCGATTCAGTGCGCCCACCGGATAGGTCTCGCTGGGCACCAACAGAAACGCGTACATAAACACCGCCATGCCCGCACCACCGGCCCAGCCAAAGAAGGAGCGCCAGGCCTGAATGGTGGTGCGCTCGTCATAGTCAGCGGTCAGCTCCGGCATCAAGGCAGAACTCGGCGTCTCGAAAAAGGTGATGAGTGTGCGAATGAGGATCGCTAATACAACCAGATAGAGAAACAGCGCCCCGTCACTCCAATCAGGCGGCTGCCACAGTAGCGAGTAACACAGTGCCACGGGAATCGCTGCGGCGTACATAAACGGGTGGCGCCGCCCCCAGCGAGAGCGGGTGTTATCTGACCAGTAACCCACAATCGGATCGCTGAAGGCGTCGAATATGAGCGCAATCAGCAGCGCCGCCCCCGCCAGCGCAGGCTCCAAGCCCACCACGGTGCCGTAAAAGAGCAACAAGAAATAGGCGAAGCCGTTGTCCTTGATGCCATAAGCCACGGCACCAAAGCCGTAGGTGAGGCGAACACTCAGGCTGATCGATTTGCCTCCTGAGTCTTCGCTGTTTGATGCGTGCGTGATCCCGACAACCTTGTGACATGCTTGAGAGATGCCTGCACTATGCAGCAATCCGCAGCCGATTGGCGAGCCTGCTGACAACAGCTACCCGAGGAGTACAAGTGGCCGTTCATAGCTTTGGCGCCAAAGATGACTGCCCGCCGGCACGACAAAGCTTGGCGGCTCGCTACCTAGTTTGGTATAAACACAGAACATTAAGTCAAATTCAGCCAACGGCTGATGCTGTCGTTGTAGGGTGGTATGGCTCCTGAACTCGTTATTCTGATTATCTCGGCCGCGTCTATTGCGTTCGTGCATACGTTGCTTGGCCCGGACCATTACGTGCCTTTTATTGCCATGGCCAAAGCGCGGGGCTGGTCCCTGCCCAAAACCTTGCGCGTCGTCCTGTTATGCGGCTCGGGACATCTCGTGGGCTCGGTCGCGCTGGGGATACTGGGGATCGTCGCCGGCATAGAGCTGACGCGGCTGGAGTGGGTCGAGTCGCAACGCGGTGAGCTGGCTGCCTGGGCGCTATGCATTGTTGGGGCACTCTATTGCGTGTGGGGCATCAGACACGCGTATCGGCAACGGCCACAAATAGATTCAGGCTGGCACAGCCATGGCGACGGCAGCCACTACCATGAGCATCTGCATGCGGGTGACACCCACAGTGAGCCCGCCGAGGCGCCACCCAGTGGGTCGCTCACGCCCTGGGCAATCTTCGTAGTGTTCGTGCTTGGCCCCTGTGAGCCTTTGATACCCCTGCTGATGTTCCCTGCCGCCACCCAAAGCGTGAGCGGCATTTTCTGGGTCACCGGCGTTTTTGCGGTGGTCACGGTGACCACCATGGTCGCCGCCGTCACGCTGGGTCAGATCGGACTTGAACGCCTGAAAATCCCAGCACTGGCGCGCTTTGGCCACACTACCGCTGGCGCCGCCATGCTAGGGTGTGGTGTCGCAATTGGCTGGATGGGGCTCTGACTATGGCGGACTACAGCGTCATTGATGCCGTCTGCAATATCTGGACACCCGAGGCACTGTCGCACCGCCCAGGCTGGACCGACGAATTTTTTGTCGGCAAGGTCAAAGGTAAACACGACTCCGCGGGGATTACGCTCGAGACCATGATCGAGGGCATGGATGAGGCGGGCATTGATGTCGCCTTTCTGGTCGCCGCCAAGGCCGGCAGAGTCGGCCTGCCAGGCTGCTACCACATGCCGCTGGAAGTGGTGTCCCGCGCCGTCGAGCAGTATCCCGACCGATTCCGCGGCATGCTGGGGCTAGATCCCTACATGGGTATGGATGGCGTGCGGCAACTCGAGACCGCAGTCAAGGATTTCGGATTTATCGGGGCACACCTCTACCCACACTGGTTTGAGCTGCCGCCCAACAACGCCAAGTACTACCCCTTCTATGCCAAATGTATCGAGCTGGATATTCCGGTGCAGATGCAGGTGGGCCAGTCGCTGATCTACGCCAAGGAGCACCCCTGCCGCTCAGTCGGCCGGCCTATTTATCTGGACGACATCGCCTGTGATCTCCCGGAGCTTAAACTCCTCGGGACTCACGTCGGTATTCCGTGGCACGACGAAATGATCGCCATGTCGTGGAAACACGAGAACGTCTTTATCGTGACCGACGCGCACAGCCCAAAATACTGGCCGGACTCGGTCAAGCACTACATCAACTCCTACGGTCAGAACAAAGTCATTTTCGGTACCGACTTTCCGGTGCTGCGTTTCAAGCGCACCGTCGACGAAGTCGACGAATTTGGCCTGAAGCCCGAGGTGCGCAAAAAGTTTATGCGCGATAACGCTATTCGTGTTTACGGCCTGGAGGACTTGTCATAACTGCGCCACTGGAAGGGATTCGCGTCGTCGAGATGACCTCCGTTGTCCTGGGTCCCTATGCCTGCCAGATGCTCGGCGACCTCGGCGCCGACATCATCAAGATCGAGCCGCTAGCGGGCGATACCAATCGCAACCTCGGCCCCCATGCCAACGACCCAAAAATGTCCGCGCTCTTCCTCACGTGCAATCGCAACAAGCGCTCGGTGGCGCTGGATCTCAAAAGCGACGCCGGCCGGGAAGCCGCGCTCAAGCTCATCGAGACCGCAGATGTGGTCGTGCACAACTTTCGGCCGCAGGCCATGGAACGTCTGGGCCTCGATTACGAGCAGGTGAAAGCTGTGAACCCCACCGTGGTCTATTGCGCAACCTATGGCTATAGCAAAAAGGGGCCCTATGGCGATAAGGGGGCGCTGGATGATTCCATTCAGGCAGCCAGCGGCATCGCCATCCTGCAAAGCATGGTCGAGGGCGAGCCGCGCTATCTACCGACCATTATTGCCGACAAGACCACCGGACTGATGGTGGTGCAGAGCGTGCTGGCGGCGCTCTTTCATCGCGAGCGGACCGGCGAAGGTCAATCCATTGAGGTGCCCATGTTCGAGAGCATGGTGTCCTTTGTCATGACCGAGCATTTGTGGGGCCAGAGTTTTGAGCCGCCGCTGGATAAGGCGGGTTATGTGCGACTGATGGCCTCCCACCGCAGGCCCTACAAAACCGCAGACGGGCTCTACCTCGCCGTGTTGCCCTACTGGGACAACCACTGGGGCACGTTTTGCTCGGTTGCCGGCAAGCCCGAGCTGGCCGAGGACCCGCGCTTTCAGACCATGGCGCTGCGACTCGCCAACATCAACGAGTCCTACCGGGAGACCGGAGAGATTATCGCCACCAAGACGCGGCAGGAGTGGGTCGACCTGCTCGGGGATACCAATGTGCCGATGATGGTGGTCAACACCCTCGACGAACTGATTGAAGACCCCCAGCTGGTGGGCGGTGGTTTCTGGCAGGAGCATGACCATCCCACCGAGGGACGGCTACGCTTTTCGAGCCCACCCATGAATTTTGAAAAAACGCCGGCGAGTATCCGCCGGCTCCCACCCGGCCTCGGAGAACATACCCACGAGCTGCTCAGCGAGGTGGGATACAGCCCGGATCAACTGGCGACCCTGACATCCGAGGGTGCCATCCAGATTGCAGAGGAGAACCATCGATGACATTTAAGAACCTTTACATAGATCACGAGCGGAGCTCGGAAGCGGAAGAGTGGGTCAAGGAGGAACTTGCTGAGCAGGAAGAGCGCTTTGCCCAGATCGAAGCCGCCATGGAGGCGCTCGCCCCCACCCGGGAGAAGTGGTACCAGGAGTTCTTCGACCGACTGCTCACCAACGGCTTCAATCTGGATGGCGACGACAAGATGCCCATTCCGGAAAGCGACCTCCCCGTGAAGCCCGCTGACCGGAAGGATCAGGTGGTCTGGAAATACGGTGTCGACAGCGACGACACCCCACGCAACGGAAAGGAGGGCTGAACCATGGCACGACCCCATATCGAACCGTTTTGCGATCGAGATAACCACTTCAAGCCCATGCGCCTGCTCGGCTTCGGCACGGGCATGCACTACAAGATGCTCAGCATGGACACCGACACCGGCGCCTGCTCCATGACCGTGCAATTTGACGGCGGCTACAAGCGCACGCCCGGGTTCTCTTGGTCAGAATATGAATTCATCGTGATTGAAGGCGAGCTCAAGGTAGGCGACCGCACCTGCCGCAAAGGCCACTATTTTTATGTGCCCGCAGGCTATGCCCTGCCGGAGATCAGCTCGGATCAGGGCTGCCTTGTGCTGTACATGTACAACACCGGCGAGCCGAGTCATGAAGAAGCGACAGAGCATCACCCTTCAGCACAAACCCAGCTCTATCACGATGTCGACAGTTATATGGACATCCCCTGGGCGGCGGGCAACGTGGCCAAGCCCAGCGTGGCGTCGGGGTGCATGATCAAGCTCCTCAATTACAACCCCAACTCCTTCGCCATGACGTTCCTGTACTGCA
Organism: Luminiphilus sp.; assembly: GCA_024638905.1. Taxonomy (GTDB): domain Bacteria; phylum Pseudomonadota; class Gammaproteobacteria; order Pseudomonadales; family Halieaceae; genus Luminiphilus. Next base: position 6,418 of record JAHEJH010000016.1, on the reverse strand, counting down.
TGACGCCCAACTTTTATCAGGACAACATCTCCTATCACGACTGTGCCGAGGAGTCGTATCACCTCTGGGGCACCTCATGGATGATGCAGTTTGGCGATGTGCCAACGGGGGGTTACTTTTGGAGACCGGCCTACATCAACCACGGCGCGTTCGCGTCGGAGTATGGCTGTATTGCACTGGGCCGCGTCGACTCCAAGCTGTTCAACCACTTCCACTACAACCCGTGGAGCACACCGGTGGAGAATGCGGAGCGATCAGAGGCGCGGCTACTCGCCAGAGACCCGCTGCTGTATCACTGGGCCTTCAGCAAGGACCATAACCATCCCCATAGCCCGAAGGACTTCGAGATGTTTATGCCCAGACGAGGCGATGAGAACGGTCACGACACCGAGCACAAGAGTGACGGCCATCGGCACGATCACTGGCATGGTCATCACCACCACGATGACCACAGCCCGCATTCCCACGATCATCATCACGATCACTAAAGCTGGCAGCGCGGCCATTCGGTCGCCCAACAAAAAAACAGCGGCTCCGGCCGCTGTTTTTTTATTTCCCTTTCATTTACTCATAGAGCACCTGCGTGCTCTCAATCCAGGCTCAGGCTCCATCAGCCTCAAGGTAGCAGCGCGCGCAAAGTGCCTCGTAACGGGCAGCTTCGCCGTCAATCATCACCTGCTCGCCCTCGCGAATAATGCCGTGCTCGCCTATGCGGGCATTGAAGACCGCCTTGTTCCCGCAGCGGCAGATGGTCTTCATCTCCTGCAGCGAGTGCGCTACCTCCATCAGGCGCTGGCTGCCCGGGAAGGCCTTGGTGCGAAAATCCGTGCGAATCCCAAAAGCGACCACCGGGATCTCGTCCAGCACGGCTATGGCCAGCGCCTGGTCCACCTGCTCGGGTGTGAGGAACTGGGCCTCATCAATCAGCACGCAGGCTACGCCGTCACTGAGATCAGACCGCTGAGTGGAGAGCGCTTTTAGCGCCGCTCGCAGATCCTGGCCGGGAGAGAGCAGCAGATCTGCCCGACGCGTCACGCCGAGGCGGGACACAATTTGATCGTCGCCCTTGGTATCCACCGAAGACTTGACCAACACGACGCTTTGGTCGCGCTCCTCGTAATTGTGGGCCACCTGCAGCATGGCGGTGCTCTTACCGCTGTTCATGGCGCCGTAACGGAAAAAGAGTTTGCTCATATCGTCACTTCAGCGAATCGTGCAGTGGCTGTCAAATGCCGATTTTGGGATCGTGACAGGACACACAATTAATCAACACTGAGTTCCGGCAACGCTGAATACAAGGCTAGCGCCTCGGGATTAGCGAGCGCGTCTTGATTACCAACCCGCTCGCCATGGATGATCTTCCTTACCGCCAGTTCAGCGATCTTGCCGCTGATGGTGCGCGGAATATCCGCGACCTGAATCACCTTCGCCGGCACATGGCGGGGCGTGGTATTGCTGCGAATTTCACCGCGGATACGCGCGATCAGTGGCTCATCGAGCGCCACGCCATCGCGCAAGACCACAAACAACACGACTCTCACATCATCCTGCCAGCTCTGTCCCACCACGACGCTGTCGAGCACCTCTGGCACGCGCTCAACCTGCCGGTAGATTTCGGCCGTACCGATACGCACGCCCCCGGGATTCAACACCGCGTCAGAGCGCCCGTGGATCACGAAGCCGCCCTCCGAGGTCTTCTCACCGTAGTCACCATGGGCCCACACGCCCGGCCAGCGATCAAAGTACGCCGCGTGAAACTTGCTGCCATCCGCGTCCTGCCAAAAGCCCACCGGGCAGGAGGGGAACGACTGGGTGCAGACCAGCTCACCCTTCTCACCCTCAACCGGGTCACCCGCTTCATTCCAGATGGCGGTGGCCATCCCCAAACCGGCAGCCTGAAGCTGGCCGGCGTAGACCGGGAGCGTGGGCACCCCACCGGCGAAACAGGAGACGATGTCGGTACCGCCCGAGATGCTGGCTAAGTGCAAGTCAGGCGTGAAGGCACGATACACCCACTCAAAACCCTCATGGGGCAGCGGCGATCCTGTCGACAGCACGGTCTTCAGCGCGCTCAATTCGTGGCTGTTAGCGGGGAAAACACCTGACTTCTCCAGCGCACCAAGGTATTTGGCACCGACACCGAACACCGTGATGCGCTCCTCATCGATCGCATCGATCAAGCGGTGCCCATCACGGGCGAAGGGGGAGCCGTCGTAAAGAATCAGCGTGGCGCCGCGAGCGAGGCCGCTGACCAGCCAGTTCCACATCATCCAGCCGCAGGTCGTGAAATAAAAAAAGCGATCGTCGCGGCTAATATCGGTGTGCAGGGCATGCTCCTTGGCATGCTGGATCAAAGTACCCCCGACACCGTGCACGATGCACTTGGGCACGCCAGTGGTGCCGGATGAGTAAAGAATGAATAGCGGGTCGTTGAATGATCGTGGCTCAAAATACAGAGCAGGCAACTCACCGCTCAGGCACGATTCCCATGAGACGGCTTTCTCGATCCCACCTAGCGCTGGCTGCGGCGACAGCTTCGGCACCACCACAACGTGTTCGATCTCAGGGATCGCGCTGGCGATGTCACTGGCTCGCGCCAGCGAATCGCAGCGCTTGCCGTTGTAGACATAGCCGTCGGCCGTAAAGAGCAACCTCGGTGCAATCTGGCCAAAGCGGTCTACAGCACCCTGCTTGCCAAAGTCGGGGGAGCAAGACGACCACACCGCGCCCACGCTAGTCGTCGCGAGCATAGCGACGACTGTCTCAATGCAATTGGGCATGAAGCCCGCAACCCGATCACCGGGCTGGATGTTCTGCTCTCGCATCCAACCCGCGAGCCGCGCAACTTGATCACGCAACTGCCCATACGTCAGGGCGCGTCGGGCATCGCGCTCATCGATCTCTACCAACGCCTCGCGATCGTCGCTGAAGCGCAGCAGGTTCTCGGCAAAGTTCAGTGTGGCGTCGGGGAACCACTGGCACCCGGGCAATGCCGACGGATCATCACAAACAAGGCCGCCAGGGTCGCCTTGAATCTCAGTGAAATCCCAAACCGCTCGCCAGAAAGCCGCGGGCTGATCCAACGACCACTGGTGGAGTGCAAAATAATCACCGCCGGCATCAAATCCCGTTACCGCTTTCACTGATTCCATGAAAGCGGTCAGCTGGGCAGACGCAACGCGCTTTGCAGAGGGTGCCCAAAGGGCGGATATGGCTTCGGTGGTCATAGCAAAAAGGTGACTCGGGCTTCGGTTCAGCGAACCGATCGATGGCGGTAGATCGAGTATGCCCTCGGCACCACCAAAACAGAATGGCCTGTGCGAAACACCTTGCAGCCACATGCCCTAAAGCGAGTCAAACCAGCACGGCGCGCGTTGCGGCCAGGATGAAACAGGGGTGGCGGCACGCCCGTGCTGAGGCATACTACGCCCCTCTAACAATAAGGAGTATCGCCATGAAGAGTCGAGCCGCGGTTGCATTTGAAGCCGGCAAACCCCTCGAAATAGCCGAAGTCGATGTCGGCGGTCCTGCCGCAGGCGAAGTGATGGTGGAAATCAAAGCTACGGGTGTGTGCCACACCGATGCCTTTACCCTCTCAGGCGATGACCCCGAAGGCGCGTTCCCGGCGATTCTTGGTCACGAGGGCGCCGGCGTTGTGGTTGAAGTGGGTGAAGGGGTGAAAGACCTGAAAGTGGGCGATCACGTTATTCCGCTTTATACGCCAGAGTGCCGCACCTGTGACTTCTGCCTACACCCCAAAACCAATCTGTGTCAGGCGATTCGCGAGACTCAAGGTCAGGGCCTAATGCCGGATCGCACCAGCCGTTTCTCGTTGGATGGCGAGCCGATCCTCCACTACATGGGCTGTTCGACCTTTTCCAACTACACCGTGCTGCCCGAGATCGCGTTGGCAAAAGTGCGGGAGGACGCGCCCTTCGACAAGATCTGCTACGTCGGCTGCGGTGTGACCACCGGCATCGGGGCCGTCGCCTTCACAATGAAAGTCGAGCCCGGCGCCACCGTTGCGGTCTTTGGCTTGGGCGGCATTGGACTGAACGTGATTCAGGGTGCCAAGCTGGTCGGCGCACGGCGCATTATTGGCGTCGATCTCAATGACGACAAAAAAGAAATGGCGACTCAGTTTGGCATGACCGACTTTGTGAACCCCAGTGAGGTCGACGACGTCGTCGATCACCTCATCCAAATGACGGGTGGCGGTGTCGACTACAGCTTTGAGTGTATTGGCAACGTTAATGTGATGCGCCAGGCACTCGAGTGCTGCCACAAAGGTTGGGGGCAAAGCTGCATCATTGGTGTGGCGGGTGCCGGGCAAGAGATCTCAACGCGGCCCTTCCAGCTGGTGACCGGACGCTCATGGCGCGGCACGGCCTTCGGCGGCGCGAGAGGTCGCACCGACGTGCCGAAGATCGTGGACTGGTACATGGAAGGCAAAATCCATATCGATGAAATGATCACCCACACCATGCCGCTCACCGAGATCAATACCGCTTTTGATCTCATGCATGAAGGAAAAAGCATTCGCTCCGTGGTGACCTTCTGATGCCATCAGAGTGTTTGAGTACAGTTCGCTGCTTCGGCGGCGAACAGCATCGCTTTCAGCACACGTCGCAGGTGCTGAATTGCGACATGATTTACGCGGTCTATCTGCCTCCCCAAGCGGGTGAAGGGCCAGTGCCAGTGGTCTACTACCTGTCCGGGCTGACCTGCACCGATGAAAACTTCGTGACCAAAGCGGGTGCACAGCAGTATGCCGCAGCGCTAGGGGTAGCCGTTGTGGCGCCCGATACCAGCCCGCGGGGCGAAGGGGTGGCAGACGATCCCGAGGGCAGCTACGACATGGGGCTGGGCGCTGGCTTTTACCTCAATGCGACTGAAGCACCTTGGTCAGCGCACTACCACATGTATGACTACGTGGTGACGGAATTGCCGCAGGTGGTGGCGCAGGCCTGTCCGCAGGTGGATACATCACGTGCCGCCATCATGGGGCACTCCATGGGGGGGCATGGCGCCCTGACGATCGGGCTCAAGAACCCTGACCGCTACGCGTCGTTTTCTGCCTTCTCACCCATCGTGGCGCCGACCCAATGTCCCTGGGGACAAAAAGCGTTCACCCAGTATCTGGGCGCGGACGAATCAGCCTGGGCGAACTACGACACCTGCGTGCTGCTGGGTCAGGCGACCGAGCACCGACCCATACTGATCGATCAGGGCACAGCGGATAACTTTCTCGAAGAGCAGCTCAAGACGCACCTGATTGAGGAAGCCAGTAGCGCCGCCAACTACCCGATTGAGGTGCGCATGCAGGAAGGCTACGACCATAGCTATTACTTCATCGCTTCATTTGTGGAGGATCATCTGCGCTTTCACGCGAGTCACCTGACCAGCTGAACCGCGCCGGAATTCGTGTCGAGAGTCGCGCAGCGTTAAAGACCCGCGGCGATCAACTGCTCCCTGAAAAATGCGATGGGTTTTTTGCCCTGCACTTTTTTCACCACCTCACCCTCGCGATTGAAAATGTAGCTGGTGGGCAGGGTCTCATTCCACACCGGGTCAATCACACTCACCAACGTGTCCATATCCAGTTCAGCGTTAATAAAGGACGCCAAGGTGGGAAAGTGTTTGGCTTTGAACTCGGATACCCAGCCCTCGCTGGAAGCATCGTCCATGCTGATAGCGAGCAGCCGAAAATCAGCTTCCGACGATTCCGCTTCCAGCGCCAGCAGGTCGGGTAGCTCTCGCAAACACGGGGTACACCAGGTCGCCCACAGATTGACCAACACCACGCGACCCTCACTCTCCAGTAACTCCTCGCGCAACGTATCGCGATCCATGGGCACGAGAGTGGCCGGGTCGTGCTGATCGTCCGCCAGTGAACTGGCGGCGTCCACCAGACCCACCGCAGCCATCAACACAGCGCTCCGCAGCAGTCTCACCAGAGCGCCAAGCCGTTGAGGGCGATGGCAGCAAGGCCCCGATATCGCTGCTGCCCCCATGCGCGGTGCGGAGATAGCATCACCCTTTGCCCGGGCTCAGTGATGCCCCGACTCTGCGGGTTTCTCGGCGCGCGAATCGATGATCTTCTTCATGTAGGTCCAGGACGTCTCGTTCCGTCGCGCGTCATCGAGTGGCGGCGGCGCCGTGTACTCGGGGTAACGCTCAGCGATCTCCGCCCTCATGAGATCGGGCAGCTGATCATAGCTCTGCAACTTTCTGCCCATCGCATTGAAATACAGCATCCCGGCACGACCGTTCATCTCCATCCAGGGGAGCCACTGTGCAAGCCGAACCCAGGACACGACCGGATAAGCAACGGATTGATCGGGATCCAACAGTTCCTCGAGATCCCCGTTGAAATCAAAGATCTCGGTAGCGTGGTAGGTGCCACCAATGTATTTCT
>JAHEJH010000015.1 GCA_024638905.1 Luminiphilus sp. | reverse complement strand
AGTACGCCGGCGAGCTCCGCCTCGGTGTCGAGATACGCCAAGAGGCCGCGGTTGACGTAAATCAGCCCGCCCGGCAGCGCGAAGGCATTGATGTCAGGTGAGTCCAGCAGCGTAAAGCTGAATTCTGGCTTGGTGATGCCCGAGTCGCGCAATAGCCGTTCACCCACCCCCCGAACATAAGCGTCGAGCTCTGGATCATCGTAGATCCCAATGTTATCGATGAGCTTTTGATGTTCCTCCGCGATGTCATCGGGCAGTTCTACGGATTTACCGCCGATGGTGACGGTGGAGGCGGCACTGACACTGCCCGCCCACAGGAGCGCTGTGAGTGTCAGTACAAAAATTCGCTGCGCGAAGAGAGCGTTCATGACTCAGTGAAAGGCCGAGAGATATTCCAGCAGCTGATCGCCCAGACTGTCACAGGCCGTGCCTTGTACTGGCGCGATGATCGGAATCGGCACGACCACGGCGGGCATGTAGTTCTGCCCGCTGGTCTGGGCGCTAACCCGGCCTACCTCGACCTGGTCGGTGAAATCCCAAATGGTGGCTTCGTACTCAGATTCCGTACCCCAGGTGCCAAAGCCAAAGCAGCCCGCGACCCCTGGGCCGATGCCGCAACTCATCGATCCGGTGCTCTCGGTGTTCTCGGTGTTGCCGTCGATCCAGATCATGTACTCGAGTTTCATCTCGTCAAAGCGCGCTGCGACCGGGGGCAGTTGCAGTAAGCGATCTATCGTTTGCGGTTGCAGCGGCGCGGTGCGCGGTTCGAACCAGGGATAGAACTGGTTGATAAAGGCAATTTCATTGATCACTTCGATACTGGGGTCGCCACTGTGGATATGATCCCCAATGCACTCAATGAAATCAAACTCCGTGTCGTAGTCCGGCTTGTGGCGTCTGCCGAGAATGACCACGCTGGACTCACCAATGCCAGCCACCGGCTCGTTGTAGGTCATCTCATCGACGGTGGCGTTCACGCACCCGCCTAAAAGCACTGCCAGCAGGATCAGTCCTGCAGTATGGGCTGTTTGTCGGTCAATCCGCTGCCCGCTCATAGCGCCTCTCCGCTGTCCGCCTCGCCCTCGGCGGGGGATGCCTCGGCTGAATCGACGACAGGTTGAGGATCGCCCGCCTGATCGTTCGATGAGCGCGCGGCATCCTGTTCGCGTCTCGCGATACCGTCCAGCCATACAGCGACGTCGGGCGTGGCGCCGAATGAGGTGACGAAGTTTGCGCCCGCGTCACGGAGCGCAACCACTGCGGCAAGGTTGACGGCTTCTTCATCGGTTTGCAGAAAGGCAGTAGGTGTCTTGCCGTAGGCCGTGATGGGCCAGTCGGCAAGACGCTCATCAGGGTTGAAGCTCAGTGCCCCGTCTTCCTGTTGATGGATGGCGGCAATGTCCACCAAACGGAATTCATAGCGCATCCAGATCTCATAGATCTTGACGTTGGTGTGGGTCGGGATCGTGTACTGCAAGTCGCCGATGGCGGGTATCAGCACACCGTCGATTTCTGGCGCTCGGCGCTGAACGGTTTCCCAGTCACGGATGTGCACCACCTCATCGAACATGCCATCGAACAGGATGTCCCAAAACTCAACCTGCGCCTCGCCTGTTTTCACCAGCCAGTCAGAGTCGGCGCGCCCTTTTGCCTCATCGAAAAATTCGTGGTCGGCAAAGGCGGAGGGATAGATCACGCCCAGCGTAATCGGCAGTGGATCAAGCAGCGGCTTGGGGAAATTGCCCTCAACGACCACCTGCTTGGTGGAACACCCTGCAGCGAGCAGCGTGAAGCACAGCATGAAAAGCCATCGTCCGAATCCGGACGGATTAAGGTCGAAAATCGTTGAGACCAACGAAGCTACCCCCATTCCTTAGGGTCAGTTCTCGCATCAGTGTAGCAAACCGTACTCCCGTCGCCTGCAGCTCAGGAGGCCTAATGAACTGTACGGGAAAGCCCACCGCGTGGATGCGCACGCGACGCTCGCCACCCGCAGCCTCTGCGTTCAAACGGTCCACGGTTTGCACCACTTCCTGAATCGAGGCGCCGGTGAATTCATCGCCGAATACATAAATCGAAATTTTCTTGCCGGGGTCGTAGAAGGTGCGTACTGCATTGGTGATGCCCTCTACCGGTGATGAATTGGAGAACACATTCCAATTGCGCAGGTTCTGCAGGATCAGGCTACGGCGGGCCGGGGTATCCGGTATCCATTCGCCACGGTAGCGGCTGAATAGATAATTGCCCATGTCATTAAGCACCTGAATGCCTTTGACTTCAGGATAGATGTTCAGTGTCGCTTCCATCTCCTGAAGCATGCGTTCCCATGCATAGGAGAACATCGAGCCCGAGGTGTCGATAATGAAGATGATGTATTCGCTGTCGACCGGAATACCGCCTATGAGCTGATTCTTTTTCTCGGCGTTGCGACCCAGTAGCCTTAGTTCTTCTTCCGAGAGCTGCTGTCTGGCGATAGCCAGTTGTTCACGGATGATGGCGTTGGCATTTTGCGACGTGCTGAGCGCGTCGTACTCGGAGCGCGTGCGTGCCAAGGTGCCCTGCAGAATTGCAATTTTCTCCTCGTAATCCGAGATCTGTTCGCGCTTCACATTGAGGTCGCGGTTGAGGATGGTGGTCTCGCCGCGGATCTCAAACAGCTGCTCGGTCAACTCGGAGACCGCCGATTCAGCATCGACCATGGCTTGCTCAATCACCTGTGGTTGCACGGTCTTGGTAATCATCAGCAATAGAATCACGGCACCAAAGCCACAGCAGATCACGTCCAGAAAGGACAATGAGAATTCAGCAGGGGCGCGTCGTGCTGGCATATCGGAGTCTCAGGGCCAGTCTATTGAGGGCGATAGAAAACTGCCGTTGGAGGCGCGGGCCAGCTGCCAGTACTCTGAGGCGGCCATGGGATCGCCCTCCATCGGAAACAGAATCGTGTTGACCGGTACGCCCGGTGGCAGGCGGCGAATGGCCTGGCGAAAATGCTTGAGGCGCTCGTTGCCACTGACCCGGCTACCCCGGGGGGCACGTTCACCTTGAGTCGGCAAGCCATCGGTCAGTAGGAAAATGTTGTCGGGCGGGCTGGGGAGGGCGGCCAGCGCGCCAAAGGCATTGTGCAGGCTGGTACCGCCAGCCGGCACTTGCTCACGAAGCGCCAGACTGATCGCCTCCAGCTTGGGTGTATCGGCCACCTCCAGCCACTGGGATTCGGTGCCCGCCAGCGCGGGCTTGGCGTCAGTATTGAATGTCATCACCTGAAACTGGGCATTCACCGGCAGCTGGGCGGTCAGCCAGTCAACAGTGTCCAGCGTCCGCGTCCATTTGCCTGCTTGCTTTTGTAGCTCGGGATCCATGTTGCGCAGGCGAATCACGTTCACCAACTGATTCGCCAGCATGCTGGCCGAGGTATCCACCATAATGGCAATGCGCCGGCCGCCCAGGTTCAGGCCCGTGAGGTATTGCCGGTTTCCGTCGCCTACAAACTCTCTGGCACTCCGGCCGGCCTCAGCCTCGGAGGCTTCCTCGAGTAGGCGAATCTCTTCCTCGAGCTGATTGATCTCAGCCTGCAGTTTGGCAATGGCGTCACTGTTACTCACGCCGGATTCTTCGATCGAGGCGATCAGTGCTTCGTACTCATTGAGCTCCTCGGTGATGCGCCGGGCGAGGCCATCGGCCTCTACGATATCCAGATCCGCATCGTCTAGGGCATTGCGCAGGCGCACCAGCCCCGCCTCGCCTTCCCGAATATCTTCCTCGAGTAACTCGACTTCAGACAGCACTTCGGCATTCACCGTGCGGATCTCGACTTCAAGGGAGTGGTCGATGATCAGGAATACGAGCACCACCGCGCCGAACCCGCAGGACATGATGTCGAGAAAGCTGAGGTTAAACGTGGAGGACTGTCGCTTGCGTCTGGCCACGAATCACGGATCCACAGTGATGAAGCGCACCTCGACCCCGCCGGTACACAGTCTATCGTCGGCATTGACCGCGACCCGCCCTGCAACAGACTGATCGTTCAGTTCAGCAGGGGTGCCGGGTGCAATGTCGATGACCCCGGACTCAGCCGCGCTCACGCCGTCGGTGATGTGCTTGCCCGGGCTGAGTGGCACCGCATGCCCGTCCACAAGAGAGTGGGTTGCGGAGCCCGGCGTTTGGCTGGGCTCCGGCGATTCCTGCTCTGTGTCGGCCTGCGCCGATGCAGCGGCGGAATGTTTTGGTTCGGCCGGGGCGTGCCCGGATGAGGTCGTGCTGCCGCAGGGTGCCTCACGCTGGAAGTGGAGTTCCCCCGTCGATGGCGCCAGAGTGCCTGCGATCAGGGGGATGACTTCTGGGCCGATCGTAGTGGCCTGCACGGGCAGGTCCAGTCCGGGTAGGGCAGACAGCAGGGCGTCTAGCGCAATGTGTGCGGTACCCGCGGGCAACAGCGGTGCGAGTGCTGCAGTAAATGCCGCACCCACAGGGCGCAGGGCATCCGCAGCGATGCGTGCGGTATGGCCCTCCACTGAGCAACTGACTTCGCTTTGGGTGCCCAGCGCTTGGAGCAGGTCGGGGAGTTGTAAATAGAGCGCCTGTTCGGTCTCGGCGCGTCGTTGCGGGTCGAAGCGTGTTTGGGTCACAAACTGTTCGCCAATCCGCTCTGCAATGTCGTCCATCAGGCCGAGTAAACCATGACCTGGCAGAAGCTGGGTATCGCCCGCCCGCGCGACGCCATCCTCAACGGTAACCAACGTAATACTGGCCTGATGCAATTGCAGTTCGACATGGGCGCAGGATTGCCCCGCGGCAGCCCCCACTAGCGCGCTGCGGTGCACCACAGCGCTGGCGGTAACGGGCAGGGTCTGCAGGATGCCAAGCAACAGCGATAACTGCCCGGACTCCATCGCCCCGGGAATCGCCAGCGCGATATCGCCGCTCATGCCATTAAGCAGCGCTTCAAGGTGGGCGTGGACGAGGTCAGCAGTGTGCCGCGCGGGCCCCAGCGCCGGGCTCAGCGGCTGCGTCGAAAGCCGATGCCAATAGCGGTTACTGATTTCCCTTGGGGCGCGGCGGGCTTGTGCCCAGGCTGGCTCGCCAAATTGATAGCGATCACCGCTCAGCCACACAACGCCGGGTGACCAGAGCGCGTCGCCGTCGTTCCACAGGCGCAGTGACGCGTCGTTGCAATCGAGCAGTCGCATCAGCCGCGCGGCACCGACAGGTGTCGCAGCAGATGGCGGTCGATGTAGCGCTGGGTGTTGAGCACCAGTCGCTCCTGGGACAGCTGTAGTTGGTGCAGCGCAAACATGATGATGATCGACAAAACGAGGGCCACGAAGGTGCTGTTAAAGGCCACCCCGAGGCTCACGGTCACGCCCGAGATATCGCCCTCAACGGCCTTGTAGGCCTGACCCAGCGCGTCGCCGATACCACGCACCGTGCCGATAAAGCCGATCGATGGAATCGCCCAGGAGATATAGCGAACCATGGAGAGCTCCGAGTCGAGCCGGTCGGCTTCGATATCGCACTGCTCGCGCACGGCATCCGATACCGCGGGAATACTGCCGGTGGTGGTGAAGCGGCTCAGCGCATTCCCCAGTGCCCGGGGTAGCAGGTAGTCCTGTTCTTCAGCGGGCAGCGCCTCGAGCGATCGTGACTGCTCCCGGGCGTCCCGGGGAAGAATGCTGGTGCCTTCAGGGATGGCAATCAGATCGCTATTGAGCATCTGTGCTTCGGAACGGGTACGGGAAGCCTTGAGGCCCATGATCGCCAGTGCCCAGAGCATCAAAATAAAGCAGGCCTCCTGCTCGTAGTCCTTGATCACGATCGCGAGCGAGCGGTTACCAGCAGGAGCTTCGCCCGCCGCCTGTTGCGCTGCCTGAACCGCAAGCTGTGAGTCTGCGCTGGGGCGAATGACGCCAACGTAGGCGGCGTGTACTACGATCACTGCGAACAGCAGGGCAAACACCTGATAGAGGAACTCTGAGGGTAAACGCAGCTTCATAGGGGGCTCCTGTCGGGCTCAGATATCCACGGGAAAGGACACAGAGAGATCCTCTGAGATGGATTCGGTGGGTTCATAGTCGAGCACGGCACCCGATTTGATGGCGGCCGGCGCGGCCGCTGGTTCGCTGGTTGGTTCATCGCTGGTGTCGGCGCTCTCCGACGACGTTACCGACTCCTCGGGCTCGGCGGCCCCCTGCGCAAAGGCAGGGGCAATCAGCAACATGCTGAGCAGCGCAGCCATTGATGTGACGCTCACAAAGCGCGCTAGCACGTTATTCCGCATAGCGCGCAATCCTGAAGCCGAGATCGTCACGTCCGCGCTCCCCGTAGTCCCTGAAAGTCAGGCGCAGCTCGGACAAACGACTGAGTGCCCAGCTGCCACCGCGAATGGTGTAGTTGTCGCCGCGCTGCGCGCCCAATGGATCGATCGCGAGCTCGGCATTCGCAGAGGGGATGGCGTAACCGTCGTGTACCCATTCGGCAACATTACCACCCATATCGTGCAATCCGCGATGGTTTGCAGGGAAGCTCCCCACCGGCGCCGAGACGACAAATTGATCTGTGTAGCCATTGAGAATGCGCCCCGTGACGAGTGCCGAGGTGTTGTCGGCCACGTTGGTCACAACAGCGCTCGGGGGGAAGTCATCTCCCCAGGCAAATCGTCGTAGGGCATCGCCTTCTACCCGGGCAGCAAAGGCCCACTCTGCCTCGCTGGGCAAACGGTAGCCGGTGCTACTGGGATTAAAGCCGATGATGATGCCCTGGTTCTCGCGATAAAAAGGCGGCAGGCCCTCGAGCCGGCTCAGCCAGTTACAGAAGCTGGCTGCTTGCTGCCAGCTGATACCTGCCACCGGCTGGTGGTCGCGATCGAGTGAGTAGCTCTCGATCAGGCCCGAGTCATGGGTGGCCTCGTACTGGCGGAACTGCGCGTTGGTGGTCTCGGTGCTCGCAAGGTAGAAAGCGCGCCGCAATTCAACCGGATGTTCGACTTCGTTGGCACGCCGTCCCGGGTCGCGACGCGACGCGCCCATGGTGAAGGGGTTCTGGGCTTCTACTGAGGGGTCCACCAGCAGCAGCGTTTGGCCCAATGGCGTGGCGATCGTCGGCGTCATCGCCGCCTTACGCGCTGCGGCCTCGGTCAAAAGCGTCACGCTGATCTGCTGCGGTAGCCCGGGTTTGGGCAGTACCTCGGTCTCGAAGGTGGCATACCCGTCAAGTTGCACCGCGATACGCTGTTGCACCGCTGGGAGAGAGAGGCTTTGACTCCCCGAGCCCACGCGCTGCCCGTTAATCAGTATGTCCGCCTCTGCCGGCTCGATGGCAAAACGCACCTCACCCAACTCGGGTTTCAACGTGATGGCCCGACTGGCAGTTTCCCCCCGGGCCAAAGTCAGTGAGAGGCTGGCGCCGAGGTAGCCCGCCTTGGAGAGACTGATGGCGTGGCGATCGCCGGGACTCAGGGGCACAACCAGCGGTGTCAGGCCGGCGAACGCGCCGTCCACCGTCACACCTGCACCCGGTGGCGTGCTCTTGAGCGTCAGAGTGGCATCGGCCGGGGTCAGGGTCACCGCGCCGAGGTCCTGATCCACACCCGCCACGATGCTCAAAGGCAGCGACAGGGGCATGAAGCCCGGTGCGCTGAGCGTCAGCTCGCGCTCGCCCGAGAGCACTTCCACACCGGTGGCAGTTGTCTCGGCGGGCTGGCCATCGATGCTTGCGGTCACGGTGGCGGGCGTGGCACTGAAGCGGACGTTCGCCCAATCCGGCAACAACACGACGTCCACCGTTTGGCTCTGGTTACGGCCGACGACGTCGATTTGTCCTTGCCAGCGCTGATAGCGATCGAGCACGGCTTCAACACGGTAAACGCCTGCCTCGAGCGTCAGGTCCACCAGCGGCGCAGACCCCAGGGACAGCTCATCCAGAATGATCTCGCCGCCAGCGGGTTGCGTGGCGATGGTCACCGTGCCGGGAAGGGGGGCAAGGCGAATATCGAGCTGCTGGGTACCGGCATCGCCCACCGTAATGGTTTGCTCGTAGGGGTGATACCCCTCGGCGTTAATCGAGAGCGTGTAGTTCCCCGGTCGCACCAGAAGCCGCTCTCCAAAGGACCAGTTCAGTCCACTCAGTGAGAAGTCGGGTTCCGCCTCGGCATCAATGTTCAGGGTGAGGGAGCGCGCGGTGAAGAGAAAAAACAGCAGCGCAGCGATCAGCACCCCGGCAACGCCGAGCGCAATCTGGGTCGCATTGACACGCTGTTTTTGCTGGGATGACTGACTCAGCGGTTCGAAGGCGGTCGCTGCCAACTGGTCACCGCCCTGCGAGGGCGTTGCCGGCGAGAACGCGTCAGGCTTTAGGGTGTCAGGTGTGTCGCTGTCAGAGTCGCGTTCGGTCATGGTGCTAGCTCAAATCGTCTCGACACAGCGTACCTCGACCGCATTCGCTTGGTCGGGTCGCACTTCGAATTTGATCCGCACGTCGCGGTAACCGTTGCGGATGCCCACGGCGGTATAAACGCCGGGACGCAGCGACAGTGTTTGTTCTGCCAGCGTGCCCAGCCGCCTGACGCGCAACAGCGTGATGTCGGTGAGTCCATCGGAGGTCATGGTCACCGCCACAGGGGTGCTGGCATAGGCGAGGGTATCGCGCGCCGCGGTCATTTGCGCCTGCAAACGTGGGCCGGGGTCGGCAATCGCTTCTGCCTCGGCAAGTGTTTCTTGTGCGAGGCGCATGATACGAGCGTCGATGAGGCGGTCGCGCTCCTTTGGCATGGTCTCCAGCCGTGTGTCCAGGTCAGCCCTCGGCTCGGCGCGTGCCACACCTTCTGTGGCGAATAGCATGAGTGCGTCGATCTTAAGGGCTTTCTCGTATAGATCCACCGCGTCGGCCCAGCGCTCCTCGCGCTCGGCTTGGGTGCCTTGTTCACGCAACCCCAGCAAGGTGTTCTGGGTGCGGGCCTGCTCCAGTTCAATCAGTGCAGCACCGGGCTCCGGCGCGCCGGGTATCAGCTTCGCAGCGGCGCGGAATTGTTGCTCTGCGTTGTCGAAGGCCTTCGCCCCCATGGCGCCGTACCCCGCGGTCATGGCGTCGGTGAATTGCTGACGTGTTAGCGCAGTGCGCAGCTCATTCAGGCGGGCGGCTGCCCGCTGGTGGGCGGGGTCTGCTCGCGTGGCGTCAGTGGCAGCCTCAACTGCGGCACCCAGGTCACCCGACGCCTCTCTCTCGGCGGCGGTATCCAGAGCAGCGATCACTGCTGGCAATGCGGCAAGTCGATCTTCCAGCGCAATCAGCCGGATATCCGATGGCGCCATTTCGGCTAGCTCGGTAAAGCGTGCCTGAGCGGCCAGTACGTCTCCGTTCTCGATCGCCGTGACCAGCGTGTCGTGGAGCGCCTCACTGCGCTCGGGTAGGCTGGCTTCGAGCTCAAGCAGCTGATCGAGCGCCAGTTGGTACTCGGCGGTGGCCGCAGTGAAGTCGCGTTCCCGGTAAGCGGTATCGCCCGCTGCGGCAAGACCCAAAGCCTCCCCATAGGTGGGTTCTCCCCATCTCGCAGCACCGCGCTCTGCCAGCGATTCCTGCAGCGACAGGAGTGACTGGAGTACCTCCTGCGCAGCTCTTCTCAGCGTGCTTTCCTGCGCTTCGGCGAAGGGGCTGCGTTCATTACCCGTGTCGTTGGCGACGCTACCCGGGGTAGCGGCGTTGGCAGAAGATGGCCCCCGTTGCGTGTCAGTCAGGCTAGGTCCGACGTCATCAGGCGTCACCAGCTGCGGCAGGATAAAGAAAACGAAAATGAGTAACACCGCGGCGGCGGCAAGGGCTATAACCACTAGTCGCGGTTGTCCCCCCTCGGACCCCGGGTCAGCCGATTCTGTTTTGGCTGGCGCGGGCTCGAAGGTGGTGGCGGAGAGGGGCTGCTCTTTGTGGTCGGTCACGAGTCCTGCGATTCAGGGGTTGCAGGCAGGCTGCCGGCGGGTGGAGCCGGCGGCTCCAGCGCGGCGAGCTCCGCGGCGTAGATATCGGCCAGCAGCTCGCGCCACTGATCGTATTGGTCTTCCACGTTGCCCGTCAGGCGCACCGTGCGATCCTCAAGCTCGATCACCCTCGGCGTTATTTCGGCGTCTAATGATTGCCCCAGTTCTTCCAGTGCCAGTGAGTGAATATTGGATTCGGCGCGTTTCTCCAAGCCGCTTTTGAGCAAAGCGCCACCGCCGATGACGCCAACGGCACCGGCGCTGCGTGTGGTGCGGCTACCCGATGTCTGGGCGAGCACGCCTGCGAGGATCGCTGCACCGCCAGCAATCATCTCGCGCTGCGCCTCGCTCTCCAGTTCACGGAGCGCGACGGTCTCCTCGTAGCTGGCCTTTCGCCACTCCTGATAGGGGCTGTACATGTCCTCGGCAAAGCCTGAGTAGTGGCCTTGAAGCGTATCGACAAAGACATAGTGGCGTTGTCGCAGACCGCGCACACGGTTCAGCATGGGGTCATCCTCTGCCGGTAATCGGCGCAGGCTGATCTCGCCTTTGTCATCTTCCTCGAGGTAATCCGCAAAGGCGCCGTCGGCGAAATCCCGGGCGAAACGCATCTCTGCTACCTGGCGGATAGTGACGCGGTCTTCGGAGGGGAGTCGGTTAAAGATGGCCAGCATGTCGTTGGCGATCATGCGATACACCGCGAGAAACGGATCCTGCTTGACGCGTGTGCCCTGTTCATAGGCGTAGCGGCTGGTGATCCCTTGATAGCGCTTGTCGAGCCAGAGTGTGCCGCGCGCGTCACTCACCAGAATTTTCAGCTCCAGCGCCTCGCCATCCGAGCGCAGTATGGTGCCGCGCACGAGTAGATCAGAAAATTGTCGATCGTCTGGCACGACTCTGACAGCGCCCCAGCCACCTTGCTCGGTGAGCACTTCGGCGAGCTCCGTTGCCATAAAGGTGGCTTCGGCTTTGCGCACCTCGGGGTAGACCTGCTCCTCGTCCTCAACACTGCTGATGCCCGGATCCAGTATGACGACGCCAACATCGAGCAACTCTGCTTCTGGCGTGAGCGTGGCGGGCGCATCGAGCACGGGCACGGAGGTCGACTTGACCGTCTCCGACACGCAACCGGTGAGCAAGGCCATGCCAAAGAAAAGCGACAACAGCGTGCGCATCATGCGTCGGGCTCCGCAATGCCTTTGTATTTGCGATATTCAGCCCACAGCTTTTCGCGGATAGCTGGGTCGGGCTCCCGCATCGCTGCCTCGCGGAGCTGGCGGGCCACCACGTCGTCGTCATTGCCGTTGGGGATATCCGGTGGCGGTGGGTACTTCGCGCCATCTGCAGGCGGTGCGCCACTGCGCCCGCCGATGCCTCCACCCACTGAGCCACTACCGGCGCTGGCCATCCCGCCACCGAAATTGGGTTCCTCAGATTCGGTGGGATCTATCGCGCTACCCGCGGTCTGCGCAGTCTGAGCAGCGCGCTCACGTGCCGCCTCTCGCTGGCGCTGTTCTTCGTCGTAGATGATGCCGTCGAAATCCCGAGTACTTTCCTCAAGCTGTCGGTCGAGGATGGCGACTTGCTCGGCTGCTGTCATCGGGCCGCCGGCACCCATGTCTGATTCCATGCCGCCACCGGCGCGGGTCCCCGGACCTTGCTGACCCGAAGCATCACCTGGAGCGCCGGATGATTGCGCAACCTGTCCACTGTCGCCTGTGCCGCCAGCCCCCTCTTCACTGCCTTCGGGTGAGCCACCCTCGGCGCCACTGCCGTCACCTTCCGAACCATAGTCTTCATCGAAGGTGGGCAGGGTATCGACCATCGAGGGCAGGTCAGCGCCACCGGCCATATCGCCAAAGCCGGGTTCGCTGGAGGCGCCATCTCCGGCCTCCGCGCCGGTGCCCGCGGCATCGCTGCCGCTGCCCGTGCTTGCAGAGGAACCGCCGCGCTCACTGCCGGGCATGCCCCCTCCAGCGGGGCCGCTACTGCCACCACCAGTGCTTGGGCTCCCCCCGCCGGCGCTTGGGCTACCGCCGCCAGCGCTACCAGAGGAGCTGGAGCTGCTGGATCCGGAACTACCGCTGGACGAGCTCGGCGAGCTGGGTCCGCTTGCACCCCCTGAGCTCGGTGATGATGCCCCTGAGCTTGACGGAGACGACGGCGGAGTCGGTATCGAGGGCGTGGTCGGCGTACTGGCAGAGGGGCATCCCATCAATACCAGCATTACAGCAACGACCGCGCTGGCCGCCAAAGGGCGGAGCAAGGCGGTTGTGTTAAAGCGTGAGGGGAATATGGGGGTCATCAGGGTTGCAGGGCGATCGCTTCCGCGCTGGCCGGGTTCATATCAAAAGACCACACAATCATACCAGTCTCCACGGCGACGCCCTCCTCATATCTGGGCCGGAACCGGGTGCGCCGCATTTTGCGGAAGAGGCGGTCCACGGCAGGGTCGTTGTCCACTCGGGGTGCCTTGGCGTCCTCGGAAGCCTCCTCGCCCTCGGCGGACTCTGATTCTGTGACCGTAGTGACCGTGACGCGTTCCAGTACTGTGATTTTTCCCGCCTCATTGAGCTGAAACTGCACCACCAGTGGGCCAGAGGCATCGCGGCGGAAGGGCGGCAGTGGCCGTAATGTGTCGATATCGGGTAGCGGCGTGGCAGTCTCAAAAAGGGCTGCCCGCATCACCGGATCGTCCTCGGGCGGTTGTTCCTCGGGGAGCGCCATGACCGAGGTGTCTTCTTCACTCTGTTCGGTATCCGTCGCCGGTGAGGCCTGGGCGACCCTTTCCTGCTCGGCGGGTGCTTCGCCACCGGCCTCTGCGACGCCTGACGCCTGTGCCTCGACAGCGGCCGGTTGCTCCGACTCGGTGACGGCTACCCCATCTGTGGAGGCATCGACATCAGCAGTATTTTGGGACGTGTCGGCGGCACCAGCGTCGCTCATTGCTACCTTGGCTCCAGGCGCCGTTTCTGTTGTGCCATCCTCCGCCGGCTCGGACGCGGCAGCGGCTTCGGGTTCCTCAGGCACAACGGGCGGTGGGGTGATGCGCCGCCAGGCTTTGTCGTAATAGCTGCGGGAATCGGACCGGCGCCCCATCCACCGCGCCCAATCACCGAGTCTTGTCAGGTCGCGGGCTTGCTCTCCGGCAGACGAGCCATTCACCATCTTAAGGCCAAATATGGTCGACAGCACGGCTTCGCCTCGGCGGTAGGCCCCGCCAAGCGCAGAGGTTTGGCGGTAGCTGGTGCCATCGAACGCGCTGTTGCTCGCATTCTCTCTTTGCAGGTCGGCAAATCGGTACTGAAGGCGCAGCATGCCCTCTAGCGGTTTCAACAGTTCTAGCGATCGCTCGCCGTAGAGCTGCGTACTCTGGTTGTAGGCAAGCCGGTAGTACTCCCAGCTTCTCGCGAGATGCTCGGGGTGTGCCTCCTGATCGCCCAGACGCAAGTCCCAGGCCTGCTCGGCCCACTCGCCCTGATCGATCAGTGCGGCGATGGAGGCTGGTGTGCCGGTCAGCGCCTCGGATTCGACCCGCGCCAGATAGCGCTGATGCTCATCGGCCTCATCGAACTGGCCCAAAGCGATATGGCTGCGGATCTCGGCGCGCAGCAGTGGAATTTGGTCGGCGGCGTAGAGGCCCGACTGGACGCGACTGACGTGCACGCCACGCTTCAGGACCTTGGCCGCTTCGGCATGACGATCCAGCGCCTGCAGGTTAAGCCCCAGCCCCAGCAACTGCTCGGTAAGGCCGGGTGCGAAGGCACCGGCGTTGGTCTCCATGGATTCGATGTAGCTACGGTACACACCCAGGGCACTGGGCTCAGTGGGGGCCGGGGGTGCGCGCTCGGGCTCCAATGGCGCCGCCATATCGATTACGATGGGCGCCGCTTCGGTTTCGGCGGGGGCGTCGCTCGGGTTCTGTGCAACAGATATAAGCGGGCCGACCCCAATCAAAATCAGGGTCAGTAGCGGCAATCCATGCCTCGCTGACGGGCGGCGCGTATGGGCCAAGATCCCTCTCCGGCGCGTAATACGGCCAATCAGTATAGATCGATGTAGCGAAAAAAAGCACTTAAGGGGCGGAAGTCCGGTTCAATGCGCCTGAACGGATACCGGACAAAGGCCGCCAAGGCGGAAAGAGGAGCAGTATGAGTCAGTTTTTATCCCACACCGCGGTGTCATCACAGGGGAATTCGCGGTGGCAGGCTGAGGTGCATCGGGGCTGGCGGATTGGCTCGGTAGCTAACGGCGGCTATGTGCTCGCGCTGGTGGGCCGCAGCTTGTCTGAAGCGCTGAATCAGCCTGATCCCCTGAGCATCAATGCGTTTTATCTGGCGCCGGTGGCGTTAGGGCAGGTGGAAGTATCGGTGGAGTCACTGTCCGAGACCCGCAGCACCCACTTTGCCAGTGCCGATCTTCGCCAGGAGGGTGAGCTCAAGCTCCGCGC
Organism: Luminiphilus sp.; assembly: GCA_024638905.1. Taxonomy (GTDB): domain Bacteria; phylum Pseudomonadota; class Gammaproteobacteria; order Pseudomonadales; family Halieaceae; genus Luminiphilus. The sequence continues at coordinate 4,597 of JAHEJH010000015.1, read as the reverse complement.
CACTGCGGCCTATACCGACCTCGATCGATTGAGCGGCCCGGATTGGACCAACGTTGCGCCGCCCGAAGTGCCTGCCTTCGATGACGTCGCCGCGCCCGCCATGTCGCATCTCGAGATTCACCAGAGCATCGATCTCCGCATGGTGCAGGGCGCCGAAGTCTTTACCGAGGGCAAGACCAATGACTCGGGCGAGTTTATTGCCTGGCTGGCGCATAAAGACGGTGCTGCGCCGGAGCCCATTGATCTCTTGATGTTTGCCGACATCATGCCGCCGCCCATCTTCACGATTTATGGTGCTTACGGGTGGGTGCCGACGGTGGAGCTCACCGTGCAGGTGCGGCGCAAGCCTGCGGCGGGCCCGCTGCTTGCGCGGCACATTACCCGTCAAGTGACCCGCGGCGTGGCTGAGACCGATACCGAGATCTGGGATGTGAATGGTGACTTGGTTGCCATGGCTCGCCAGACCTACAAGGTGCGGATGCCGAAGGGCGACTGATTTATTTTGAGCTAGGGGAATGCAGTGACTATTCAGTAGCCACGTGCCCACCGGGTCTGCGCATGTCGGCAAAGCCCTGCATCCAGCCCTCGTCGATCATCAGCGAGTTGGAGCGGCCGATGGTGCGGCGGGTGGGGCTGAGGTTGTGACCCCATTCCTCTAACAGTCGCTGGGTGTCAGCGCTAATACCGGGCTCAACCAATGTGCGATCGGGCATCCACTGATTGTGCACTCGAGGTGCCGCCACCGCGGTGGCGATGTTCATATCAAACACCATGGCGTTCAGGAGTGTTTGCAGCACGGTGGTGATAATCAGCGACCCACCCGGGCTACCCGCGGCCAGCCAGGGCTGACCGTCCTTGAATACCAGCGTGGGGGTCATGGAGGAGAGGGGTCGTCTGCCCGGCGCGATGGTATTGGCCTCGCCCTGCACCAAGCCGTAAGCGTTGGCGGCGCCGGCTTTGGCGGCAAAGTCGTCCATCTCGTTATTGAGCAGCATGCCCGTACCCGGCACCACAATGTGGGAGCCGAAGCTGAAATTCAGCGTGTACGTGTTGGCCACCACATTGCCCTCGGCATCGGCTACCGAGTAATGGGTGGTGTCGGGGCTCTCTGTCGGTACCGGGTTACCGGGGCCAATCTCATCCGGGGTCTTGGCCTGGTTCGGGGTGATCAGTTCGCGTCGCTCGGCGGCGTAGTCTTTGCTGATCAGCGCCTCGATGGGAATCACCGTCTGGTCCGGGTCACCGAGGTAGCGGCTCCGGTCGGCGTAGGCCAGCTTCATGCTCTCGATTACGCGGTGCAGGTAGGCGGCGCTGTTGTGGCCATAGGACTCCAGTGGATAAGGCTCGAGGATATTGAGCATTTGCAGAATATGAATACCGCCGGAAGAGGGCGGTGCCGCCGAGACAATCTCAAAGTCACGGAAGGTGCCTCTGACTGGCGGGCGCTCCAGCACGCGGTAATTGGCCAGATCCTCTTGGGTGATCAGCCCATCATTGGCCGCCATGTCACTGGCAATCAAAGCGGCGGTCTCGCCGGTATAAAAGCCGTCAGCGCCTTTGTTACGAATACGAGTCAGCGTGCGCGCCAAATCGGCCTGTTGGAATAGCGTGCCGGGGGAGGGCGCCGCGTCACTGCCTTGTAGGTAAATGCGCTTGGCCTCCTCGTTTTTGGCGAGGCGCTCAGCGCGAGCGCTCAGGCTCATATGCAAAGCCAACGGCGTATCAAACCCTTTTTTGGCGAGATCGATCGCCGGTTGAATCACTTCCTTGAGTGAGAGCTTGCCGTAGCGCTCCTGCGCGTGAACGAGGCCCGCTACCGTGCCCGGTACGCCTGCGGCCTGATGGGAGAAGTAGGCTTTTGCCTGATCGACAGAGCCGTCCTCTTTCAGGAACATGTCTCGCGTTGCGGCGGCCGGTGCGGTCTCTCGGTAGTCGATAAAAACCTGTTCATCGGTCTCGGCAAGATGAATCAGCATGAAGCCGCCGCCGCCAATGTTGCCTGCTCGGGGAAGCGTCACGGCCAGCGCAAACCCTGTCGCCACGGCTGCATCAACGGCATTGCCGCCCTGCTTGAGCATATCGAGGCCAATCTCGCCGGCCAGCTTCTCCGGGCTCACTACCATCCCCGCGCGGCCATAGGCGGGGAGGTAGCGGTTCTGGTAATCAATAATCGGCGCGTCTGCTGTGGGCATTGAAGGCAGGGTGCTTTGGGCACTGCTTAGGGGAACGTTGCCCAGCGCGAATACCACGCAAACAGTGAGGAGCGCGGGGGTTAAGCGAGTGATAATGGTGTTGGCTAACATGATGCTTCCTGAGTTCTGAGCCCTGTTTGGCGATCCATTATTGCGGGTGTATACGCACCGCGCGCCAAAAAGGTGCGTGAGGCTACCACAGGCTTTGGCCTCAAGGGCAGACACCTGCGCTACACTTTCTACGGTGTTTTTACTCAACGAGATGCGATGCGCTTCAGCGACCACAGACGGCAGTACACATTAGGCGGCTTGCGGCGCGCAGACCTCGCAGAGGACCCCATGGCGCAGTTTGTGGCGTGGCAGGATCAGGCCATAGCGGCGGGTCTTGCGGATCCCACGGCCTGTGTACTGGCCACCCGCCAACCTGACCTCACGATGTGCCAGCGTATGGTGCTGATGAAGGGAGTCGACGAACGTGGCTTGGTGTTCTACACCAACTACCAAAGTGGCAAAGCGGCGGCGCTCGCTGACTGCGATCAGGCCTCGATGCTGTTCCCCTGGAATGAACTCGACCGGCAGGTATCGGTGAGCGGTGCAGTTGAGGGAGTCAGTGAGGCAGAGTCCGACGCCTACTTTGCATCGCGCCCTCGCGACAGCCAGTTGGGGGCCTGGGCGTCATCGCAGAGTCAGGAGATAGAGAATCGAGAGGCGCTGATGCAACAGCTGGTGGATGTCAGCGCCCGCTTTGGTGAGGGTGAGATTCCCCGACCCCCGCACTGGGGTGGTTATCGATTGGTTCCGATCACTTGGGAGTTCTGGCAGGGCGGTGAGAACAGACTGCATGATCGCTTTCGTTACACCCGCGCCGATAGCGAAAGCTGGCGGGTGACGCGCCTGCAGCCCTAAGGTGCTCCTACATCCCTAGATGGCCCGGCGGCTGAAATAGTGAGGCAGTTTGGGTAGCCCGAGGAGCTGGCGCCGAATTAAATCGAGCCCCGCCGCGGCGACCAGTTTTTGAAACATGGCGCGGTCAGTGGGGAGCACAGTTTTTAGCGTATGCATATCGCCAGTCGTGCCCCAGGCCAGCCACACGGTGCCCACGGGTTTCTCCTCAGTGCCGCCATCGGGACCGGCGATACCCGAGACGGCAACACCAATATCGGCACCAGATCTCTCCAGCGCCCCGCTCAGCATTTGCCGCACCACGGGCTCGCTCACTGCGCCCTCGGTTTCGAGCGTGGTGTTATCAACCCCCAGCACTGAGTGTTTGATGGAGTTGGCGTAGGTGACAAAGCCCGCCTCAAAGACGGCGGAGGAGCCTGGCTCGGCGGTCAACATGGCGGCGATCAATCCGCCGGTGCAGGACTCCGCCGTGACCATCTTTTTGCCTTGCTCGCGCAGCACCTGTTGTAAGGCGCCTGCGAGCGTGACGTCGTCCTCGCCAATGATGTGATCGCCGATCAGTCGCTCCAGTGTGTGACGACATTGGTCCACCTCGGGTGAGGCCGACGCGGCGGTGAGTTTGATTTCCAGCTGCGGCATGCCCGCCCGAAAGCCGAGCACCACATCCTCTGGCCAGTGCTCACTGTCCTCGTCGATTCTGGCCTGGGCGGTGGATTCGCCGATGCCAAAGGTTTGCAGTCGTACCCGGTGGCTCTCTCCACCGCCAATGGTGGCAACGATCCGCTCACAGACTTCGGGTAGCATCGCGCGCAATTCCCCCGGCACGCCGGGGGTGGTCAAAATCAGCGTGCCGCCTACGTCCATCGCAAAACCGACGGCGCTACCGCGCGGGTTATGAATAATGGCTGCCCCTTCCGGGAGCCAGGCCTGCTTCAGGTTGGCGTCATTGGGTTCGATGCTGCGCGCCGCGCACCAGTCCCGTACATGTTTGTCGGCCTCGGGGTGGAGTACCAGTTCGACGTCCGCTGCCGCTGCCACCAGCTCGGCAGTCAGGTCATCCTGGGTGGGACCCAGCCCGCCGTTCATGATCAGGATGCGCGCCGTGCCGGCTGCCCGTTGCAGGGCAGCGACCAACCGCGCCCGGTCGTCCCCCAGCGTCACTTTCTCGGCGACGCCGTGGCCGAACGCCGCCAGCGACTGGGCAATCATCGATGAGTTGCTATCGACGGTGTCCCCGCTCATCAGTTCGTCACCGGTGAGCAGCAGGTGAATATCGGTGGGGTTCATGGGTAATGGAGGTTACTGGTTAGAGACGTTGGGTGGGCAGGATAGCGCGTCTGTCTAAAAACGGGCGGGCTCTGATGCGTCACGCGTCCGACGGGGCGTTGTCTGTCTCGGCCTGAGCCGTTGCGTCGGTCTTTGCCTCAGTCTCCGCGCTCGGTGCCGCTGACTCGTCATCTGGCTTGGGCTCTTTTGGGGGCTTCAACCCACATCCCTCAACC